>CANNKH010000062.1 GCA_947504985.1 Methylococcaceae bacterium
AGATAATGTTGATGGTATTAACACTAACGGCGTAACTGCAGGTGGTTACCTCGGTATCGGTTTCTAAGCTAACCACTTAAAACCTACGTTGAAAAAAAGGGAGGGCTTAAAACCCCTCCCTTTTTTATATCTGCGAATTTGTTTTATTAGAGGCGCTTAATTCGAATCTGTTATGAAAACCCTTTACCCTGAAATCCAACCCTACCAAACTTTTTTCCTAGAGACCGGTAGCCAACATTCAGTTTATGTTGAGCAAAGCGGCAACCCTGATGGTATTCCGGTTATCTTTCTGCATGGCGGACCGTGTTCTGGCACTAAACCTGATCACCGGCGTTTTTTCAATCCTGATGACTATCGCATTATCTTGTTTGACCAGCGCGGCTGTGGACAATCGCTACCGTTTGGTGAATTAGAAAACAACACTACGCAAGACTTGTGTAGCGATATGGAGCGCATACGGCGGCATATTGGAATTAAAAAATGGTTGGTTTTTGGAGGTTCGTGGGGCGGTACGCTAGCTTTATTGTATGCACAGCAACATTATGCTTCTGTTAGCGGTCTGATTATCCGAGCCGTATTTTTAGCGCGGCAACAAGATTTGGATTGGTTTGCTAAAGATGGGGCAGGGCGCATTTATCCTGAGTTATGGCAACAATTGGTTGATAGCATTCCAGTTCACACACAAGATGAGGTATTGCAAAGCCTGTGTGATGTGTTGTCAGATGAAGATGATATTGCAAAAAAACAGGTTACTAAAGCCTGGATGGCATGGAGTGCTCAGGTTGCTTTAGGGCGTGCTTATCAAGCTAATGTCGATGTAGAAATTACCGAAACAATGATCAAACAAGTGCGCATGGAATTGCATTATGCCAAACATCGTTATTTTATTGCTGAAAACCAGATTCTGGATAATTGTTCAATACTGCAAGCGATTCCAACACGGATCATTCACGGACGCCAGGATTTGCTTTGTCCGATGGAAGCTGGCATGAAATTACATCAAGCCCTACCTAATGCAGACTATATTATTTTGCCCAATGCCGGACATATCGCCCAGCATGAGGAAATGATCGATGCCTTAGTGACCGCCACCGAGCTTTTTGCTGAACAATACGCTATTCAATAATGAATCAAAGAAAACGCTTAATTATCGCTATGACGGGCGCAACAGGCGCTATTTATGGTGTAAGAATGTTGCAAATATTGCAAGCACAGGAAGTATGGGAAACCCATTTAGTTATTTCTTCTGCTGGTGTCGTTAATCTGAAGCATGAATTGGCTATGAAGCGAGCTGAGTTAGCTGAGTTAGCTGATGTGACCCATGGCATTAATGATATTGCGGCTAGCATCTCCAGCGGCGGATTTAAAACCGAAGGCATGATTATCGCGCCGTGTTCTATGAAAACCTTAGCGGCAGTGGCGCATGGTTTTGGTGATAACTTGATTTCCCGTGCTGCTGATGTGGTGTTAAAAGAACGGCGACGTTTAGTCGTTATGCCGCGCGAAACTCCATTAAATTTGATTCATATCCGCAACATGGCAACGGTAACTGAAATGGGGGGCATTATGTTTCCACCAATGCCTGCGTTTTACAGCAAGTCAGATTCACTGACGGCGATGGTTAATGAAACTGTCGGGCGGGTTCTGGATATGTTTGGGGTCAATGTGGAAGGCTTGTACACGCCTTGGGAAGGCTTGTAGCAGGATCCCGGTTCGCCTGTGTGCTTCGGAGGGCCTGTCTTACAGCGTTTTCAGGTTAAGTTAGTGTCATTACACACGGTAGTGAGTAACTAAGGAATGGATGCCATGACTGCCAGTCCTTTGAGGACTGGCAGTTATCATGTTGCCGAGTGTGTCGTACTTCCTAACCGACGTTGAAACCGCTGTAATTAAAAATAGTGCCGCGAGTTTTTGCTATTACGGAAAATTAACGGCTTTTCCTCGTTTGATAACGCACGGGTTCTAGCTGAAGCTATCGCCTGCTGAATCACGTCATGATCAGGCGATTTGCTGCATACTGGATCAGCATTGTACATATCGCCAGTTAGCAAATAAGCCTGACAATGGCAGCCACCGAAGTCTTTTTCCTTCTCGTCACAACTGCGACAAGGCTCTTTCATCCATTCATCGCCTCTAAAAAAGTTGAAGGCTTTGGAGTTCTGCCAGATTTCTTCAATACTAAAATCTTGCACATTCGGGCAATCCAATCCGGGTAATTGCCGCGCTGAATGACAAGGTAAGGCCACCCCATCCGGTGCGATAGTTAAAAAAGTGGTTCCCCAGCCGTTCATACACGCTTTCGGGCGGTCTTCGTAAAAATCGGGTACGACATAATAGATTTTCATTTTACCAGCGACTTTTTCTTTAAACGCCTGTGCAATCGCTTCGGCTTTTTCAAATTGCTCTTTGGTGGGTAATAATAAATCGCGGTTGACATGTGCCCAGCCGTAATATTGGGTGTTGGCAAGTTCCAGATAATCTGCGCCTAACTCTTCTGCCATCGCCAATATTTCTGGCATTTGATGAATATTTTCGCGATGGATAACAACACACAGCACCATCGGGTAACCGTGTTTTTTGACTAGATGAGCGACTTGTTTTTTATGTTCAAATGATGCCGTACCGGCGAGATGATCGTTAAGTTCTTGCGTGCTGGCCTGAATGCTGACCTGAATGTGATCGAGTCCGGCTTCTTTAAGCTCAGCAATTTTTGCTTCGTTCAGACCATATCCTGACGTGATTAGATTGGAATAATAGCCTAGCTCGCGAGCATGTTTAACCAGTTCGGTGAGGTCTTGCCGTGTCAACGGTTCGCCACCGGAAAAGCCGAGTTGTACGGCACCCATTTTTCTTGCCTGACTGAGTACCCGCTTCCAGTCCGCTGTACTTAACTCATTTTTGTACAGGGTATAGTCCAACGGATTGGAGCAATAAGGGCATTGCAACGGGCAAGCGTAAGTAAGTTCAGCCAGTAACCAGCGTGGTGGCGTAATGTCAGTTTTCATGGGCTTTGGGTTATTTATGACCTTTAGGTTATTGTTGAATCCAGCCATTTTTTAAGGCGACTTCAAGGAAAGCGGTAATGTCGTTACCAAGACCGGTGGTGGCAAACTTTTGCTCCAGCTCGCTGATAATATCGGCAAGTTTACGTTCGCCATCGCAGCATTTTAGTATTTCTGCCGAGCTTTGATTCAGCTCAACCATGCCTTCGGGATACAAAATTACGGTTTTTTGTTGGGCTTCTTCCCATTGCAGACGGTGGGTTGAGGAAAACGTTATGGGTTGATCTGGATTTATAGTCATATTGATAGGTGTTTTTCTAAGATACAAAAACGGTGTGGCAGTTTTAGATTTAATTAACGATCGGTTTTAGACTAATGCCATGCCTTGACTGCGCCAACTTCCCTGTATTATCGTAATAATCAACCCTTCCATTTTCCCATATAATCCAGACTTCCTCAGCGCCAGCTTGCAAATATAGCTGCACTTTATTAGTCATCTCTTCTTTTGAATTAGACGGTGAGACGATTTCGATACACAATTCAGGCGCATGTGAGTAAGGTGTTTGATAATCATATTGCTTGATAAATGCCTTGGAACACCAAGCGACATCCGCAACTTTTACACCTTCAGTGGTTTGGATTGAGCATTCAACCAGCGCTTCACCTTTTTTTAGCTTGCGCTCAAGTAAAGCACCAATTAATGATTGCAACCGTCCGTGTTTATTGGAAGCTGGGGTCATTTCGATTTTTCCATAGCGGTTTAGCTCAATTTTAAAAGGCAAGTCTTTTAAATATGGATTATCAATTAGTTCTGACCATTGCATTGCACGGACTCCTGTTTTGCCTAAATCAAATTATGCTTTAATATTAAAATACGGCGGCATATTGTTGATATAAGCCATGTACATCGCATCCGCCATTGTCCATAACACATCCAGTTTAAATTGCAGGATTTGTATCATACGGTCTTGTTGTTCGCGGGTTTTATACCAATCTAGCGTAATCGCCAAGCCATGTTCGACATCGCGCCGTGCTTCGGTAAGGCGTTTACGGAAATAAAGGTAACCTTCGGTTTCGACCCAAGGATAATGCTCAGGCCAGTTATCTAAACGTTGCTGATGAATTTTAGGTGCGAATAATTCAGTTAATGATGAACTGGCAGCTTCATGCCATTCGGCGCGACGAGCAAAATTAACATAGGCATCGACAGCAAAGCGCACCCCCGGCAAGAGATGTTTTAATGAGGTAATGTCTTCACGGCTCAAACCAACGGCGATGCCTAATTGTATCCAAGCTTCAATGCCGCCCGGATCACCAGGGTGACCATCGTGATCGAGAATGCGTTGAATCCATAACGCACGGGTTTCGCGATCAGGGCAGTTGGCGAGAATATTGGCATCTTTTAAAGGGATGCACACTTGATAATAATAACGATTGGCGACCCAGCCTTGCAGTTGTTCTTTGGTCAATTTACCTTCATTCATCAGGGTATGATAAGGGTGATGAATGTGATAACTCTTTTCCATACCGCGTAGCGCGGCTTCAAATTCTTCTCGTGTCCAGGCGCTGTTTTCTTGTGTCATGTTGATACCTTATAAGTCAATTTCCAAACCATCATAGGCGACTTCGATACCGGCGGTATCGAGTAATTTTCGCTGTTCAGAATCTTCATCCAGAATGGGATTCGTGTTATTGATATGTATCAATATCTTGCGCTTATTACCTAAACTGTTTAATACTTCAATCATGCCACCTTTCCCTGATTGGGGTAAGTGACCTATTTCTCGGGATTTTTTAGGGCTGATGTTTTGCGTGCACATTTCGTCATCCGTCCAGAAGGTGCCGTCTACTAGCAGACAATCCACACGGTTCATCGCCGCCAAAACATGCGGTTCTATTTCGCCAAGACCGGGGGAGTAAAACACTTTTTTGCCGGTAGAGATTTGTTCGATGATAACGCCGATATTATCGCCCTCATGAGGATCATGACGGTGCGGCGAATAAGGCGGCGCTTTGCTTTTTAAAGCTTGGCTATAAAAACGTAAATCATTTATGCCAGGAATGGTAAAACTGCTGCCATCGACAGGGACAGGATGGTGATTGACGGTGCAATAGTGCGCCAGCATGTTAAATAATGGAAAGCCAGTTGTCAGATCTTGCTTGACCATTTCTGTACAATAAACCTCCAGCGGTTTACCTTCGCGTAGCATGAGCATCCCCGTGCTATGGTCAATTTGGCTGTCGATGAGCATGATGGCTTTAATGCCGGTGTCACGCACGCCCTCTTTAGGCCAAATGGCAGGGAAGGCTTCTAGTTGAGCGCGAATATCGGGAGAGGTGTTAAATAGCAACCAATTTTTGTTATCCGTACTGACGGCAATGGAAGATTGGGTACGTGCTTTGCCATTCATTTTGTTATGACGTAAGCGGTGACAATTATGGCAGTTACAGTTCCATTGTGGGAAACCGCCGCCTGCACCTGAGCCGAGCACTCTGATTTTCATTTCAATAGCCAAATAAGGGGGAAAGGCTGAAATAATACGGGAATAACGTTTTTCAGGCAAAAAAAAGGGGCTCATAGTGTTGAGCCCCTTTTTAATGACAAGCCGTTATGATTAACGGTTGTAGATATACATCGTTACTTCAAAACCAAAACGTAAATCAGTGTAGCTTGGTGTTTCCCATTTCATAATCATAACCTCCAAAAGTTTTTTTAAGATGTGTGCTAGCTTGATCAAGTAAGCCAGTCCGAAGTATACGATGAACATTTTTTTTTCGCAACTTTTGACGTTACCGATAAATTAGTCGAGGGGTTATCGCCACGATTACCACTAGGAAGAGGTAAATACAGCTGAAATTACCTTTGCGTGTAAAGTTTTTAGAAGCTCAAAAGTCATTTAGAAATCCGTGAATTTCTTTAGATCAAAGCCCCATTGTTGCGGGTCTTCCTTATTGCTGATACTGTCAGGGGAGATTGATAGGTCAATCAGTTCCGGCATAATGTGTGCCATGGAATGGGTAGAGAAAAATACTTTGACTACAGGCTTAAGTAGACTTGCTTCTGTCTGCTCAGTGACGACGGCAAGGCGTCCCGATTTTAGTTTTACCAGTGTGCCGGAAGGATAAATGCCTATTGTTTTAACGAAAGCGCTGAAGAGCGTGTTGTCAAACTGCCCGTCTTTCCATTCCGCCATTTTGCGTAGTGACTCGGCGGGATCCCAGCTCGCCTTGTAACAGCGTGTTGAGGTGATGGCATCGTAGACATCGCAAATTGAAGCCATGCGGGCGAATGTGGATAATGCCTCGCCAGAAAGTTGATCGGGATAGCCTTTACCATCTATCCGCTCATGGTGGTGCAAACAGACATCCAAGGTTATGTCATGTATTTCACCTGACAGCTTGAGTTGTTCCCAGCCTTTTTGGGGATGGGTCTTAATGATAGCAAATTCCTCGTCTGTTAATTGACCTGCCTTGTTAAGCACCTTGCTAGGAATAAATATTTTACCCACATCATGCAATAAGCCTGCTATACCCGCTTCTTTTACTGATGCACTATCCAAATCCAGCTCTTTTCCTAAAGCGATCATTAATCCACTAACGGCAATGGAATGCATATAGGTGTAGTCATTAGCCGTTTTTAGTCTCATAAGACTGAGCAGGGCGTCTGGGTTGCGGGTGATAGATTGATTTATTTCTTCTACCATATCAGCGGCTTGGTCTAGTTTAATAGCATTGCCCATGCGCACTTCATTGAACATCGTGATGACATTTTTTTTGGCTTCAGCCAGTTTTTTCTTTGCGCGTAAAAGCTCATCTTTCAGTGGGATCCGCGGTATGATTTTCTTTTCCTGCGCGGCAATCTGTTGCAGGGCACTGTTAATTTGCAATTTTTCTTCTTCAACGGAGACTGACTTTGCTTCTACATGCACATCCAGACCTTTACTGGTATCGATCCATACTTCTTTGATTTGATAATGAGAAAGTGCCTTCAGATCTTTTTCTTTCGTAAGTTTGAATGATTTTTTCCAAAAGGGATTATCCATCCAGCTACTACAAATTTCGTGGACATACATTCCCACTGTAGCATCCTGGACTTTAATTTTTTTCAGCATAACGGTCTCTTAAAAGTAATTTTTGCTTATGTCGCTCATTGCTCTTTTGAGCATCAAGCCTGAACACTATGACTATGATTTTATCATCCCTAGCAAGAAACGGGCATAACACTGTGAAAACTTTGTTTGTTGAATGGTTTTTCCAAGGATTAAGCAAATATCTATTCATGCAGGTGTAGACGCTGACGTAAAAAGTGCTTCGGGTAGCTATTACCCATATCCTGCAGGTTTTAAAAAAGCTTATCTAAATCTTTGGTTTGGTTAATGTCTCTTTATTTCTGAAATAATCTTACTTTGCGGCTTGCGTATTAATAAGTGGCGCAACATTCATTCCAGAAGGAATGACCACTGTACTGGTATTACCGCTTTCCGCAAATTTCAATAGCGCCATATTAGCTTCGTGCTGGAGATACTCCCTCGTTAGCGAACCAGAAATAATTCTGTTTGCTTCCGCAATGCCTTTGGCTTCTGTAATTTTTATGTCCGCCTCACGCTTTGCAATTTCTGTCTGAACGACCATTGCTTCAAGTTTTTTTTGATTTGCCACAGCCTGCTGAATAGAGTGCTCAATAGAGGGATCTGTTTGTACGGAGCGAATGACAACTCTGGAGACGGTAAAAACACCTTTATCAGTCCGGTCAAGCTCTTCCTGCATCTTTGTCGCAATAGAGGAACCCAGCTGATCTCTCTGTGTATGTATTACCAGCGAATCAAACTTGGCAACCTCGCCATAAGCTGCGTTTCGCGCAATTCTCCAGACCAGCTCATAAGCTGGCATGTAATACCCTTCGTGATGTCTACTTGATTGGGACGCATATTTTACTACCAACTCAGCAACGCTTGAGGCGTTTACTCGATAATATACAGAGACATCCATGTCACGCAGTGAGAGATTATCCTTTGCTTTAGGCGTTAAATCGGTAATGTCGATACCAATGTCTTTCGTCGAAAACTCATCTACCCTTGAGATTATCGGCCATTTTAAATAAATGCCAGGATCGACTTCTTCTTTCGAAACAATTCCAAGTGTTGTTCTTACCCCGCTGTTTCCTGTCTGTATTGTTCCCATACCTTCGATCAGAACCAATAAGGTTAAGATCGCCGCCACTATAAATTTAATATTTGGTGCATAAAAATTCATAAAATCCTCAGTTTTGGTAAGTAGTCGTGCAAAAATCTTTTAATAAAAAATCTAAAGCGGTAAGCGGATTCACCGCGAGGCAATCCGCCATCAATAACCACGGTTGTATCGTTGTCATGACCACCCTCTCTACAGATTTTCTTGATTAGGGGATATAGGTTGGTAGGTGTGATAGAACGATGAGCCTGACTAACGAAGATGACATCGATTACTGTTTTTTAGATTGGCCTATGCTGTTAAAAAGTCCGATTTTATCAACGGCCTGTTGTGTCAAACGGGCAAGACCATTAACAGCGCCCTTGGCATCAGGGGTTAGGCTGAGTTGTTCAAGGCGCATAATCTGCGTACTGATAACTGTTTTATTATCTGCCGCATAAGCTTCTATAGAAAAACCTAACACGACCTTCGCCTTGTCAGGCGCATTAAATTGCTGCTCAAACTCCAGCAACCGGATGATTAACGGTGTAGGGTGGGCAATGCCTTTCTGCCCACTCGCTGGCTTTACACTAGCCAGTAATTGTTGTTCAAACAATTGTGAAGGCATGGCAATCCAGCGATCCAGGCTATAAAACCGGACTTGTGTTGGCGAGGCATAAAGTAAACGGTAACGGATACGGTTATCCTGAAGCCATTCCGGTGCTTCTACTCTGATATTAATTTTGGGACTTGGATTAAAACCATCAACAGCCATCGGCAAGCCTAAATCATGCACAGCAATTTGTGCGTGATTAATACTGCAGGCTGTGCTAATTAAACACAGTAAGCCAATTAATACATAATTCATTTTGGCTCCTGATAACCCGGCTCACCCGGCCCTAGTAGCGGTGGTTCTGATCCTAATAGCAAGGTTTGGGGATTATTTTCCAGCATCGCAGCAACCCGTTTTGCCTGATGGGAAGTGGCTTGTAGTTCACTCAGCAGTTCGTTCATTTTCGGCAATGTCGTTTGTACCAGCACCTCCCCCGCCGCTGTGCCGGTATCGGCAAGATTGCCGGTTTTATCGCTGAGCGTTTTCATTGATTGGCTCAAGCTTTGCAGCTCACCACTTAACGCATCAATATTTTTTAAGGTGTTACGTGCATCGTTGCTTAAGGCAGGTACTTCCGCCAATGCCTTATCAACGCTATGCTGTAATTGCGACAATTTAGCCGTCAAAGTATTAAGATTACTTAAAATGCCACCGATATTTTGGCTATTTTCATCGTTCAGTAACAGGCTTAATCTAATCATCAAGTGATCTGCTTTTTTTAATAAATCTTCACCTGAACTCATTAACTTGTCGGTCAAGGAAGGCTTTAAGGGAATACGATGCACGGGATTATCACCTGGTGGTAGTCTTTGGGGTATACCGCCGGTATCTTGTAGATTAATCTGCGTCAATCCCGTCACCCCCTTTAATTGCAAGGTAGCGTAAACGCCTTGGGTTAAGATGATATTTTTATCGATCTCAATCGGTACCAGGATTGTTCCTGAATCATGCGGATCAAACTGTACGCCAGTTACCTTGCCCACCGCAATACCGCGATAAAAAACCACCGACTCGGGATTAAGACCGGACACCGATTCCCGCGTTGAAATCACATAATGGTCACGCTCGCGCTCAAAATGCCCTAGCCAGTAAATAATCACCGTTGTCGTTGCTATTAAACTAAGCAAAAACAGACCGGTCAGTAGTGCGTGATTATCCTTACCCATGTGAATCCTCTTAATACTGAAGCCCTTGAGACTGAAAGACACGCTTGGCGCGTTTATTATGGAAAAACTGCGCTACAAAAGGATGTTGGCTGCTTAAGACGGATGCTAGTGACCCGTAAGCCACTAATTGATGGTCTGCCAATACGGCGACTAAAGTACATAAATCTCTGAGAATATCCAGATCATGCGTCACCATGACCACTGAAAAATGCAATTCTTGATGTAGTTCTGATAATAACAGGACAAAATCCTCACTGGCAATCGGGTCAAGCCCTGCGGTAGGTTCATCCAACAATAGCAGGCTGGGCTCCAGCACCAGCGCACGCGCCAGCGCAACCCGCTTAATCATACCGCCGGACAAATCAGCCGGTTTTAATCCCGCATCTTTAGCGTTAAGCCCGACGCTATCCAACTTCATAAACACCAGACGTTTAAGCAGGTTCTCGTTGTTAAAACCCAGTTCACGCAATGGAAAGGCAATATTTTCAAAAACACTCAGTGCACTGAATAACGCGCCTTTCTGAAACAAGACACCGCAATTATTACGCAATTGCTGTCCGTGATCGGTGTTTGATTTTTGCAATGATTGTCCCATAACAAAAACTTCGCCCTGACTAGGCTGCTGCAAACCGATAATCTCGCGCAGTAAAGTCGTTTTACCGCAACCGGAAGCGCCTACCAAGCCTAAAATTTCACCTTGCGGCAGGCTAAAATTAATGTCCTGGTGAATTAATTTGTCGCCAAAGTACGTCCAGATATGCGCCAGACGTATCACGCAAGTGTCTATCATGGCATACCCACATTCATAAACAAGATTGCAAATACCGCATCACACATAATCACCAAAGTAATGGCGGCGACGACAGAATTGGTGGTCTCATTACCTAAGCTTTCGGTATTGGGTTTGATACGAAAACCAAAATAACAGGCAATTAACGCAACCACTAAACCAAATACCGCGCTCTTTCCCAAACCAATATAAACATTCGTCAAGGGGACAGCATCGGGTAGCCTGATAAAAAACTGCTGATAATTAATATCAAGGGTGGTTTGCGCAGAAAACATGCCGCCGATCATTGCCATTGCGCTGGTCCAGACACTCAGCAACGGCATTGCAACCGTCAGCGCCGCCACTTTAGGCAGTGTCAAACGTCTCGAATGGGAAATGCCCATTGCCGATAAGGCATCCAGCTCTTCAGTCACGCGCATAATACCGATTTGCGCGGTTATTGCCGAACCGGAACGACCGGCGACAAGAATAGCGGCAAGTAAGGGCCCCAGTTCACGGATAATGCTTAAGCCCAAGATATTGATAATATAAATTTCCGCTCCAAACATTTTCAACTGTAACGCAGACAAATAACTAAGCACGATGCCAATCAAAAATCCCACCAAAGCCGTAATGCCCAAAGCTCTGACACCGGCATCATAAATCGCAGAGGCTATTTCTGACCAAGGCATCTCGCGCGGATGCGCCAGCAAATAAACGCTATCAATAAGCAACTGACCCAAGATAACCATGAAGGCAGACAATTGCACAATAATATCTACAACCAGTTGGTTTAAATGGTTAATTAATCGCGTTGGGAACGGGGGTGCCGGTTCGGGACGTGGCAGCTGCAAAGTCTGCCAGCGCTCAAATAAACGCTGGTGTTCCGGTCTTAATTGTAATGCCGTTGGCAAGCACTCTTCCCATGCCAGCCATAGCATCAACGCCATTGCACTATCTAACTTATTTACTGAGCGCAAATCCCAATGTAAGTCTTTTCTAAGTGCTATCCGACTGATTTTTGGCGGCAAATCAGAAGCTGTTGCGATGCTGCGAAGCGTCCAGCTACCTGATAATTTCGCACAAGTGCACCCGTCATCTTGCTCGATCAGTTCCAGTAATGCGGAAGTATCTGAATTGATTTGGATATCGGTCGTCATGGTCATTCATGATGGCAAAAAGTGACAGGCAGTCTATCTGATTATTCAGTGGCACTGATAAAAATGTGAGGTTTCCTATTTAATGCGAGATAAGGAATGGGTACAAAACAACTTCATTGAGTGTGTGCTATTACTGCCAGTCCTTTGGGGACTTGCAGTCATAGTATTGCTGAGCTTATTTCATGCGCATAACTAAGCTACTTAAAATCAAAAGCATTGATCAAATCGCCAACATTGGCTCTTACGCCCGGCAAGGGTTCTAGTCCAAAACGACGGGTAAT
>CANNKH010000063.1 GCA_947504985.1 Methylococcaceae bacterium
CCAGCGATTAAAATCACCCACCACACTGACACGACCGGCATTAGGCGCCCATACCGCAAACAACACCCCCGTCACCCCATCGACCGTATGTTGATGACCGCCGAGCTTTTGATACACATGCCAATGCTTACCTTCACCAAACAAATGCAAATCAAACTCTGGCAACTGCGCCGGAAAATCATAAGCATCATAACCCTCATGGGTGACACCGTCCTTATCCACCCAAGCCAAAACATAATGCGCCGGCAACGCCGAAGGCTTCACCGTACATTGGAAAAAATCAGAACCGGTCATTCGCGTAAACGGCGACTCCGCCCCGACCAGCGAAACCGACTCCGCATAAGGCATGAACACCGTCAGGCACACCTGACTGGCCACCGGATGACGCCCCAGCACCGCAAACGGATCATGATGTGTCGCGGCAATGATCATTAAAAAATCATCATTAAGTGCAGTAACCGTCGATTTCTTAACTTTATCAGCAGGAGTGGCGGCGTCAGAGCGTAATAACTCAGCGTCAAGTGTTGGAGAAGATTGTTTTTTCACTTTACTTAGCCTCAGTAGTAGAATAATAATTCAACAGAATGTTACCAACACAAACACCATGCGTAAATCTATAAAAGTAAATCCAATAAAATAAAACGCAGCCCACATAAACACCAAAGAAAACAGAAGAAGACTGTGTACATCCCTCATCCACCTGGAGAAAAACAATGACAGCGCCAGAACCATCAAAGCATGACCCTAACATCCAGCACCTAACGCGCAACACCATCGCATTGATATTGGCCGGAGGTCGAGGCTCACGGTTGATGAACATGACCGAATGGCGAGCCAAACCCGCCGTGCCGTTTGGTGGTAAATTTCGCATCATCGACTTCCCGCTGTCCAACTGCATGAACTCAGGCATCCGCAAAATAGGCATCCTGACCCAATACAAAGCCGACTCCCTCATCCGGCATATCCAACAAGGCTGGGGCTACTTACGCGGTGAATTTGGCGAATACGTCGACCTGATGCCCGCCCAGCAACGTCACGACGAAGACTCCTGGTACAAAGGCACCGCCGACGCCGTCTTCCAAAACATCGACATCCTGCGCACTCGCAGCCCCGAACACATTCTCGTTCTGGCGGGCGACCACATCTACAAAATGGACTACGGCGCCATGTTGGCCGACCATGTCGAAAAACAAGCCGACCTGACCATCGGCTGCCTCGAAGTCTCGCTGGAAGAAGCCACCGCCTTTGGTGTCATGGACATCGACGAAAACCGGCGCGTCAAAGCCTTCGTCGAAAAGCCCGAACACCCCCCCGTGATGCCCGGACGCACCGACACCGCCTTGGCGTCGATGGGCATCTACATCTTCAACGCCAACTTCCTGTTTGAACAACTGCTCAAAGATGCCGACACCAAAGGCTCCACGCACGACTTTGGTAAAGACATCATCCCGTCAGTAATCGACAAATACATCGTCAACGCCTACCCGTTCCTTGACCTGCAAAGTGGCCAGCAAAGCTACTGGCGCGACGTAGGTACCATCGACGCTTATTGGGCGGCCAACATGGAACTGATCGGCGTCAACCCCATCATGAACATCTACGACAAAACCTGGCCGATCTGGACCTACCAAACCCAGACCCCGCCCGCCAAATTCGTCTTTGATGACGACGACCGTCGCGGCCAAGCCTTGGACTCAATGATCTCCGGCGGCTGTATCGTTTCTGGCGCCACCGTGCGGCACTCACTGTTGTTCACCAACGTCCGCGTCAACTCCTACAGCACCGTACAAGACAGCATCGTGCTGCCCGACGTGACCATTGCGCGGCATTGTCAAATCACCAAAGCCATCATTGAACGGGGCTGTGAAGTCCCTGAAGGCACCATCATCGGCAAAAATCGTGCTGATGATGAACAGCGCTTCCATGTCAGCCACGGCGGTGTGGTACTGGTGACACCGGAAATGCTGGGACAGCGATTGCATTATGTTAGATAAGCGATAGACAGTAAGGAAATACCGAGGGCATAAAGACAATGTTTCTCTGCCCATTGGTTGATGCTGGGGATAGGTTGTTTTTCTACTGAGGCAACCCGAAAATATAACCTCCCATTTGAGCAGTCCGTTGGCTGAGCGGAGCCGCAGCGAGCAACTTGAACCGCTGGCTTCGACTCCGCTCAGCCAGCGGTGGTTTATTTTTTGTGGGCTGCCTGAGTATAACCTTGAGGATTTTTTGTTTGCCAGTTCCAAGTGTCTGCCACCATATCATGCAGATCTTTTTCCACCTTCCAGTCCAGCTCTTTTAGTGCCAACTCAGGATTGGCAAAATATTCGGCTAAATCACCCGCTCTGCGAGGAGCAATTTTATAATCGATGCGATGACCGGAGACTTTTTCAAAGGCGTTGATTATTTCCAGCACACTATAGCCTTTACCTGCCCCTAAGTTATAAGCCTTGCAGACACCGGATTCGAATGCGCGGCTTTCGAGTGCTGTGATCGCCTTGATATGACCTTTAACCAGATCAACAACATGAATGTAATCGCGGATGCCAGTTCCGTCCGGGGTGGGGTAATCATTGCCAAAAACAGATAATTGCGCAAGTTTGCCGATGGCAACTTGCGATATATAAGGTAATAAATTATTAGGAATACCGTCTGGATCTTCGCCTATCTGACCGCTTTCATGCGCGCCTATTGGATTAAAATAACGCAATAGCGCGATTTTCCAAGGTGATTTATGCTGATTGATAGTATCGGCGGCTGATAAATCTCGCAAAATATCTTCAATCATGGCTTTTGATCGACCATAAGGATTTATTGCTCCTAGTGGCAAGTTTTCAGAATATTGCTTGCAATCGGATGCGCCATATACCGTTGCAGATGAGCTGAATACCAGTTTTTTGACGTTGGCATCAGCCATTGCTTCAGTGAGTACCAAGGTGCCATAAACATTATTGTCATAATATAACGAAGGTTTTTCGCAGGATTCACCGACCGCCTTTAAACCGGCAAAGTGCATTACGGTACTGATCGCTTCCTTGGTAAAAATATCGGCTAATGCGTTTTTATCGCGGATATCATTTTGATAAAAAGTCAGTGATCGACCGGTTATTTGTTGGACTCGCGACAATGATTCAGTTTTGCTGTTGCATAGGTTATCAACGACAACAACATTAAAACCTGCCTGTAATAACTCAACACAAGCGTGACTGCCGATATAACCGGCACCGCCGGTTACTAATATGTTTTTGTGGTTAATGCTGTTTTGATTCATAGAGCTACTGAATTTTTAGTTTCACCAGATGTAGACGCCGAGTGTCGGCTTTAATGATTTCAAAGCGTAAGTCATCAACAACAAGATTCTCACCTTTTGTGGGCATGTGTTCAAGCTGACTTACGATGAATCCGCCGATGGTATCGTATTCATCGGTTGCCAGTTGTGTTGAAAAATAGTCGTCAAATTCTTCTATGGGCATGAGTGCCTTTATCATGTATTCATGCTCATTGCGCTGAAAAACATAGCTTTCGTCTTCATGTTCGTCGTGTTCATCTTCAATTTCACCGACGATTTGTTCCAGTAAATCCTCAATAGTGACCAGTCCTGCCGTTTGTCCATATTCATCGACAATAATGGCCATATGATTGCCATTAGTGCGTAATTCTTTAAGTAATACATTTAGACGTTTACTTTCGGGAACGACCCAGGCGGGACGCATAATTTGTTCGACGGTCAGGGCTTTGTTCTGGAGTACATGCGCCAGTAAATCCTTAGCTAACAAAACACCGACCACATTGCTACGGTCATCTTCAATCACCGGATAACGGGAATGGCAAAATTCTATAACAAGCGGGTAAATGGATTCTAATTGAGCTTCTTTAGGTACAACAACCATTTGTACGCGCGGTATCATGATGTCTCTAACCCGCATCTGTGATACTTGTAATACGCCTTCAATCATTGATAGCGCATCGGTATCCAGCAAATGATTTTCACGGGCTTCTCTTAATATTTCCAATAGATCTTCCAGATCTTGAGGCTCCCCGGTCAGTAAGTGGCTAATTTTTTCAACCCAGCTTTTCTGAGGGGAGTGTCTACTTGGAGGTTGGTCATCACTCATTGTTTTGTTTACCTGTGTAGGGATTATTGATATTCAGTTTCTGCAAAATGACGGTTTCTTTATGTTCCATGACTTCAGCTTCATCATCGTTGATATGGTCGTAGCCTAGTAAATGCAAGACACCATGTACAACAATATGAGCCCAATGATCAGTCAACGTTTTGCCTTGTTCGAGTGCTTCCCGCTCCAAAACAGGTGCGCAAATCACTAAATCCCCTAATAAATCACATTCGATACCAGCAACGTCTGGCACTTCAAAGGGAAAGCTGAGAATATTAGTGGCGCCGTTTTTGTGACGGTATTGGGCGTTGAGTTCGGCACTTTCCTGTTCATCGACGATACGAATAAGCACCTCGGTATCCTGATTTTCATCACCAAGTGCTGTATCAACCCAGTGTTGAAACTGTTCTTGCGTGGGTTGACCTGTTGACACGAAAACAGTTTGAATCTCTAGGTAGCTCATTCAGGTTTAGCTTTATTTTCGTACGCTTCGTAAGCAGAAACGATGCGTTGTACGAGCGGATGTCTGACGACATCGCGGGCATTAAAAAAGGTAAAGCTGATGCCGTCAATGTCTTTTAGAACTTCGAGAACATGCCGTAAGCCGGACATTTTTTCTGAAGGTAAATCAATTTGCGTGACATCGCCGGTCACTACGGCAGTTGAGCCAAAGCCGACGCGGGTTAGAAACATTTTAATTTGCTCTACAGTGGTGTTTTGAGCCTCATCGAGAATAATAAACGCGTCGTTCAAGGTGCGACCACGCATAAAAGCTAGCGGTGCCACTTCAATAATGCCGCGATCAATCATTTTTTCTACTCGTTCGTTACCTAGCATATCGTATAAAGCATCATACAGGGGACGTAAGTAAGGATCGACTTTTTGAGCCATGTCGCCGGGAAGAAATCCCAGTTTTTCGCCTGCTTCTACCGCAGGGCGCACCAGAATTATTTTTCTAACTTTTTCAGTTTGTAGCGCTTCAATCGCGCAAGCGACCGCTAAAAATGTTTTACCGGTTCCGGCAGGACCAACACCAAAATTAATATCATGCGAGATGATTTTTCTAAGGTATTCCTGCTGGTTTGCGCCACGTCCTTTGACCATACCACATTTGGTTTTAATGCAAACGTTGTGTTGAGCTTGAATTGCTGTCCCATCCAGCATGTCATCTATTGACGCATCTTGCATCGCTAAATGAATTAGCTCTGCGGTCAGTAATTCTTTTTCAGTGCTTTCAAACAGTTTTTGCATTACTGCACAAGCGGCATTGACGGACTGTTCTGGTCCTGTCACTTTAAATTGATTGCCTCGGTTGGCTATTTCAACTTGAAGTCTGGCTTCTATTTGCCGTAAATGGGCATCCAGTTGACCGCAAAAATTAGATAACCTGTTGTTGTCAGCAGGCATTAAGGAAATTTCCTGTGAAATCATGCGCACTGATTGGGCTTTAAGTTTATTTTATCTATAGCAGCTTCTACAAGACGACCACGCAAGGAATTAGGTAAGGCTTCGGCAATTAGCACATCGACAAAATGTCCCGCCAATCTTGGATGGGCAATAAAATTGACGACTCGATTGTTTTCGGTACGTCCTTGCATTTGTAAGGGATTTTTTTTGGATTGCCCTTCAACCAAAACTGTTTGTACGGTATTAATCATGCTGTTGGAAATGGCGACTGTCATTTCGTTAATACGCTGTTGGAAGCGTTCCAAACGTTGCTTTTTGACCTCGATAGGCACATCGTCAGGTAAGTCGGCGGCAGGTGTTCCAGGTCGTTGACTATAGATAAAACTGAATGATAAATCAAAACCAATTTCCTCAATAAAAGCCATCGTTTCTTCAAATTCGGCATCGGTTTCACCTGGAAAACCGATAATGAAGTCTGAAGACAGACAAATATCTGGGCGCACTGTACGAAGTTTGCGGATAGTCTCCAAATAATCATTGCGAGTGTGGCCGCGTTTCATCATTTGTAGAATATGGTTACTGCCACTTTGAACGGGGAGATGCAAGTGGTTGACTAGCTGAGGAATTTCGGCAAAAGCTTCAATCAGGCTATCCGTAAATTCAACCGGGTGCGACGTCGTAAAGCGGATACGGTCTATGCCATCGACCGCAGCAACATAATGCAGCAAGAGCGCAAAATCAGCGATGTCGCCATCGTCCATTACGCCTCGGTAGGCATTAACGTTTTGACCCAGCAAATTGACCTCTCTTACACCTTGTTTTGCTAAGGCCGTGATTTCGGCAATCACATCATTTAGCGGACGGCTGATTTCTTCGCCCCGCGTGTAAGGGACGACGCAAAATGTGCAATATTTGCTGCAACCTTCCATGACCGACACAAAGGCTTTCGGACCTTCGGCTCTGGGTTCTGGCAAAGCATCAAATTTTTCTATTTCAGGAAAAGAGACATCGATAACCGCTTGCTGCTTGTTGCGTACCTGGTCGAGTAATTGCGGTAAGCGATGCAAAGTTTGCGGGCCAAAAACAATATCAACAAACGGGGCTCGTTTCTGAATATCAGCGCCCTCTTGGCTAGCAACGCAGCCACCGACGCCAATAATGACTTCAGGACGTTTTGCTTTGATTATTCGCCATTTACCCAGTGCGGAAAATACTTTTTCCTGAGCCTTTTCTCGTATTGAACAGGTATTAAGCAATAAGACATCAGCGAGTTTGGGATCATCAATTAATTCAAAGCCATGTGACGCATGAAGGACATCACGCATTTTGTCGGAATCATATTCATTCATCTGACAACCATTGGTTTGAATATACAGTTTTTGGGTCATATTTACAGGTAAGTCATCCTAATTAGTGTTTGCTCGTAAGAAAAGTCGTGCGTTTAAATTTAGTTTTATCTTTCTAGTAGATCAAGTTTACCTTCTTTGCCATTCCAATCATCGGCATCAGGCTGTGCTGATTGTACTTCGGTAATCGCGGGCCATAGTTTGGCTAACTCAGCATTTAATTGAATAAACTCTTCTTGTCCTTCAGGCACTTCATCTTCAGCAAAAATGGCATTAGCAGGGCATTCAGGTTCACATAATGTGCAATCGATACATTCGTCCGGGTCAATTACCAGAAAATTAGGGCCTTCATGAAAGCAATCAACCGGGCAGACATCTACACAGTCAGTAAATTTACATTTAATACAATTTTCAGTGACTACAAAAGTCATAATTATTACCTGAATAGTTTAAGGGGGTGTGAATTGGGGGGCTATCTTATCAGAAAGCAGATTTATAGAACACCCAGATGAATTGCAGCGTTCATGTTTGACATGTACCTCGGCTAGTCAAGTGTTGCTATATTGCCATAGACGCGCTGGGCAAGAAAAATGCAGCGACTGAGTGCAGGATTCAATGCGTCGTTGAGGCTGAGTGTTCATTTTTAAGCCTATTTAATGCTTGTTTTGCGGCATTTTGAAGTTGGGTGTCGGCGTATTGTTGTCTCGTTCTAACAGGCGCTACGCTGGCTTTTTTAAAATATATCTCGGCTTCTTTCAATTGGTTATTTGCTAACAGAAATTCGCCATAATAATAATTGCTATCCATGCCGTCTGGACTGATCTTGAGTGCAGCTTGAAATGATTTGCTGGCTTTTTCATCATCTCCAAAGGCAATCGGCCAAGCTGGTGCTTTATGATAGAGCGTGCCTAATACGACATAAGCAGAACCGTTAATTGTCCTAGGATTTATGGTGATTACTTTATTTAAGAGGTCGCGAACTTCATAAATGGCATCAAGTGCTGAAACAGGGTCTTGGCGATCGGCATAACTGGCCTTGACGACCGCTTGCCAAAATAGAGTATTGGTATCTTGAGGATATTGGTTAGCAAGTTTAACTGTTTTATCGAGCAGCGTAGCGTAGGCAGAACCTTGCTGCGACTTGGGGGTGCCGTAATAAATAGTTGCCCATTCGGTTTCAATGTCTTGCAAAACGTTTTGTAGATTATCTGCAAGACATTGGGTTGATGCCAGTAGCAATAAAACAACAAGTAATATATTTTTCATTATTGAAATATAATTGAAAACAAGGATTCATTCAATATTTCAATGAAATAGTCGGTATTATTACCATTCAGAATAAGGGTGAATAGCAAGATTATTGTTGTAATAGCGCAAATCATTGGTCACTTCAGCACCTAACCAGCAGGGCTTTGTAAAGTGTTGATCTAGTTCTGATAACTCAATTTCAGCGACATATAAGCCTTGATTAACACCGTCAAATTCGTCTATTTCCCAAATATTGCCATCATCAAGCACAAAATGACGAGTTTTTTCTATCAACGGTTTTTTGCATAGGTTGTTAAGTATCTCGTTAGCATCAGCCAAAGGAATTTGATATTCATATTCATGCCGGTGTGTGCCTATCGTAGCGCTTTTTATATTTAACCAAGCTTGTTTATCGCTGACCCTAACTCTTATAGAGCTGGTCGGAACTGAGCTTAAATAACCCTGACGATAGTTTACTGAGCGGTTAATATGCTTGCGCCACTCATCGTTGGCAAGTAAGAATTTATGTTCTATTTCAATAGCCATGATTGGTGTCTGTTAGTTGGGTTTACATTGGTTGTTGCCATCACAATACGGCGGTGTTTTCGTGTCTGAGCAACCGCATAAATACAACGTTTTGGTTACCTCTGCGATAAATTTAACGGATTTTTTCTCTGAAAATTCTCTATGCGAATGATCGCATAAGGGCATGGTGCGACTAAAGCCACAGCTGCACCATGAATACCTGATGCCTGCTTCAACGGCAACGGGCAGGGGTGCGTTAACTTTGGTGGTCATGATATTTATTTGCTGTCTAAAGTTAAGTTTATATGAGTTTTATACAGTAGCTTTGTTGGCATAACGTTGCAACTTGAGTTTATGCCGCTAAGGAGTTAGCGAACGTCTGACTTTATTTAATCGCTTAGCAATGCTAAAGTTATACTGTATTAAATTACTAGGTATTTATTCAGTTGTTTCATCAACAACCTTTATTAACTTTCGTTGAGGATAATCACATGGCTTTCGAACTCCCTGCTTTGCCTTATGCAAAAAATAGATTAGTACCCCATATTTCAGAAGAAACTTTGGAATATCATTATGGTAAACATCACCAAACCTATGTGACAAATCTCAATAATCTGGTTCCAGGAACCGAGTTTGAAGGACTGTCACTGGAAGAAATTATCATGAAATCTTCCGGCGGTATCTTCAATAATGCTGCACAAGTTTGGAATCATACTTTTTACTGGAATAGCTTGGCACCTAGTGCAGGTGGCGAGCCTACTGGCGCCTTAGCGGAGGCGATTAACGCAACCTTTGGTTCGTTTGAAAAATTTAAGGAAGACTTTACTAAATGCGCAGTCACTACCTTCGGCTCTGGCTGGGCGTGGTTGGTAAAAAATGCAGATGGCAGTTTGGCTTTGGTCAGTACCAGTAACGCAGCTTGCCCATTAACTACAGGTCAAACGCCATTATTGACTTGTGATGTTTGGGAACATGCGTATTACATCGATTACCGTAATGCGCGTCCTGCCTATTTGGAAGCCTTCTGGGCATTAGTCAACTGGGATTTTGCAGCCGCTAATTTCGCCGCTTAATTCATTTGTTTTAAAAAGCCTTCTGTGTCTTTCATGATACAGAAGGCTTTTTTATGCCTTGCAAAAATATACCGCCACGGTTGAGTCGTTATTCAGTTTGAAAATGAGCCAGTATTTTCAAGTACAATCAGCACACCTTTTGCGAGCGTAATGCTTCATTTCTTCTGATTTAATCCAAAAGATTACTATGCTATTTTCAAACAATTATTACTGGGATTTCTTTGCACTAATTGCTGGTATTTTATTTACCTTGTCATTTGCTCCTTTCAATTATGCTTATCTGGCACCTTTGGCACTGATGGTTTTGTTCGCTTCCTGGCAGAACACCACTGCTTGGCGTGCCCTATTTAGAGGTTATTTGTTTGGCATCGGATCATTCGGCTTAGGGGTGTCCTGGGTTTATATTAGCATTCATGATTTTGGTGGCGCAGGTGAGGTAAGTGCGGGCGCAATAACTACCTTATTTGTATTTTTCTGGTCATGGTTTCCTGCGCTCACGGCTTTTTTTGTCGTAAAAATGGACGCTAGTAAAAAGCTGCTTATGGCGCCGATTATTTGGGTTTTGGTTGAATATTTTCGTGGCGTTCTATTGCTTAACGGTTTTCCATGGTTGCTGGGTGCATATTCACAATTGGCAACGCCGTTATCAGGTTATGTTCCCTTGCTGGGTGCGTATGGCACAGGTTTTTTATTGGTATTAAGCGCTTCAGCGGGTGTCATGATTTTGCAGAGGAAAAGTCTGAGACTGCCGTTGGGTGTTTTTTTGGGGTCGATCTGGTTGGCAGGTGCTTTCTTAAAAACGATTGTTTGGACGGAGGCGATAGGCGATCCTATCCGTGTTTCAATGATACAAGGCAATATCACACAAGATCAAAAATGGCGGCCAGAAAATCGGTTAAATACTTTGCTACGCTATAAAAAATTGACCGAAGAAAATTGGGCTTCTGATGTGATTATCTGGCCGGAAACGGCGATTCCGGCGTATTTGTCAGAAGTTGAAGAATTTTTTTTGACGCCGTTACATTTAGCAGCACATGAGCATGGTGCTGATTTAATAGTTAGTTTACCGATAGCAGGCAATGCTGAGGATGAGATCTACAATGGTGTTATCACTTTGGGCAGCGAGCGTGGCATATACCGTAAAAATCATTTATTGCCTTTTGGCGAATACATGCCGTTACAGCCGGTATCCGGTTTTATCCTTAAACAATTAAAGATACGGTTGGGCGATTTTACGCCCGGCGGTAATCATCAGCCATTATTGAAAGCGGCAGGTTATTCGTTTATTACGACCATCTGTTACGAAGATGCTTTTGGCGATGCAGGCATTATTGGCTTACCTGAGGCGGCTTATCTGGTTAATGTGACTAATGACGCCTGGTTTGGGAATTCTTTAGAACCCCATCAACACTTGCAGATTGCCGCTATGAGGGCACTGGAAACTGGGCGCTTTATGCTACGTTCGACCAATACGGGGGCGACAGCCATTATTGCGCCCGATGGTAAAATTATTCGGCAAGCGCCGTTGTTTGAAACGACGGTGTTGACTGAAGCTATCACCCCAATGGGGGGCATGACGCCTTACGCTCGATGGGGTGATAAACCGATTGTTGCAGTTATGGTTATCATGCTGTTTGGCTTGCTGGCGTGGAACCGTCGAGTTGTGAATGACGGACGGCGTTGTTTAAATTGATACTTATGTTTTCTTGGCTTAAAGATAAGTCGTCGGCATTTTTTCTCTCAGCTTTAAAAACCGCTGATACCGCGTCATTGAAATATCGCCTTGTTCCGCTGCCGCCCGTACCGCACAGCCTTTGTCGTGTAAATGGCGGCAGTCGTTAAACCGGCAGTTGTCTTGCAGGGGTTGAAATTCACGGTAACCGTAAGCCAATTGTTGAGGGGAAAGTTCTGCCAATCCAAAAATGGCGACGCCGGGGCTGTCGATCAGGTCGCCGCCTTCAGGCAAATGGTAAAGCGTTGCGGCGGTGGTGGTGTGGCGGCCGTGTTTGGTTGTGGCTGAAATGGTGTTGGTTTTCAGCGCCTTGTCGGGAATAATCGCGTTGGTTAGCGATGATTTCCCGACACCGGATTGTCCGGTAAAAATGCTTATCCGGTTTTTTAACACCTGCGTTAAAGTGTTAAGACCAGTGTTTTCATCGGTGATGGCACTGACCCGGTGCAGCGCATAGCCTAATGATTGGTAGCCGAGCAGTTCTTTTTCGATGGTGTCTGATTGCGGCAAGTCAGTTTTATTCAGCACCAGCGCGGCGTCAATATTGCTGTTTTCACAAACGGCGAGGTATTGGTCCAGCAATAAAAAATCACAGCTGGGTTCAACGGCAAAAACAACAAAGACGGTATCAATATTAGCGGCGACTGGTCTGGGTTTGTCGCCGCGCGAGGGTCTTAGCAAGACCGAACGGCGCGGTAAGATGGCTTCGATACG
>CANNKH010000064.1 GCA_947504985.1 Methylococcaceae bacterium
CCTTCGCGCAGACGTTTGTTCGATGATATGAAGGCATTAACTTCTTACTTGTGCTTTGATAGCTGGGAGCATCTGCTCGATTTTATGCAGGAGGGCTGGTCTCATAACCCGAAAAACTCAATTGTCCGACCCCCAAAGCCGGAAATAGGGTAGCTTGGGGTCATAATGAGAATTGCTGACTTTAGTTTGTTTAGCCGGATAATTTTCTGCATAATGTAACCATGAATTAAATTGTTCCAAGATTTTCAATACGATCAACACAAGGTTTAGTGATATGGCAGAATTGATGGGTAGTGGAGTGGAATTGATGTTTGTCGGCATGGGCATCGTATTTTTGTTTCTGACGATGCTGGTTATTGCGATAAATCTAATGTCATCGCTGGTGCAACGTTTTTTTCCTGAAGTGCCGACGACTACATTGTTAGTTCCAACAATAACCGGCACCATAGATAAGCAAACAGTAGCGGCGATTACTACTGCATTACATCAGTATCGAAATAAGCAAAAATGATATTACTTTTGGATGAATGGAAACTAAGTAATGGGCTACAGTTCGCCACATCAAGATCGTGGTTATGTGCTATTCAATCGGCCAGAAAGGGTCATACGATTAAAGGCTCACAGAGCAACTAGGAGAAACCAGACATGGCCAAAAAAAACATCAAACCCTTAACTATTACAGAAGTTGTTTTGCGAGATGCGCATCAATCTATTTTAGCAACACGCTTACGCATTGAGGACATGTTACCGATTTGTAAAAAACTCGACGAGATCGGCTATTGGTCTATAGAGTCATGGGGCGGAGCTACTTTTGATGCGTGTATTCGTTATTTGGGCGAAGATCCTTGGGAAAGATTACGTTTATTAAAAGCGGCAATGCCAAAGACTCCACAGCAAATGTTGTTGCGTGGGCAAAATATTCTGGGCTATCGTCATTATGCTGATGACGTGGTTGATAAATTTGTTGAACGCTGTGCAATCAACGGAATAGATGTTTTCCGTATTTTTGATGCCATGAACGACATGCGCAACATTGAACATGCCGTCAAAGCGGTGTTAACGACTGACGCCCATGCACAGGGTACGATTTCTTACACTACTAGCCCAGTGCATACTATAGAGGTATGGGTTAATCTGGGTAAACAGATCGAAGATATGGGGGCACATTCTATCTGTATTAAAGATATGGCTGGATTATTGAAACCTTATGATGCGTTTGAATTGGTTAGCCGTTTAAAACAAAGCACTAATATCCCGATACACTTACACTGCCATGCCACCACAGGTCTCAGTGTTCCTAGTATTATCAAAGCAGCAGAAGCCGGCGTTGATAATGTCGATACCGCTATTTCATCGCTAAGTATGACTTACGGTCACAGTGCGACCGAAACGATTGTTGCTAGCCTCGAAGGCACACCGCGCGGTACAGGTTTAGATTTAGTTAAGCTGGAAAATATCGCTCACTATTTTAGAGAAATACGCAAAAAATATGCCCAATTCGAAGGCAGTCTAAAAGGTGTTGATGGGCGTATCTTAATAGCGCAAGTGCCGGGGGGCATGCTAACTAATATGGAAAGCCAACTGAAAGAACAGGGGGCTGCCGACAAGTTTGATGAGGTTATGCTAGAAATTCCTCGTGTGCGTGAAGATCTCGGATTTATTCCGCTAGTTACACCGACGTCGCAAATTGTGGGAACCCAGGCCGTGATTAATGTCATGAATGGCGAACGTTATAAAACTATTACGAAAGAAACGGCTGGCGTGTTAAAAGGCGAATATGGCGCAACCCCTGCCCCCGTTAGCAAAGCGTTACAAGATAAAGTACTCGACGGAGCTCAACCGATTACTTGCAGACCGGCTGATTTGATTGCGCCTGAAATGGACAAGCTAATTGCTGACGTGCAGGAAAAGGCACAGGCTGAAGGTATAACGTTGGTTGGTAATATCGAAGAAGATGCGTTGATTAACGGTATGTTTGCCCAAGTGGGATGGAAATTCTTGGTTAATCGCGGAAACTCATCTGCCTTTGAACCTTTGCCAAATAAAAATACTTTTACTCATGACAACGCCCTTAAAACAAGCAATGAGATTAAAACCATCGAAACTTATACTGTTAATGTAGACGGACGTAGTTTCAATGTTGCCGTCGGGCCCGGTGGAGCCGCAATGACCATTCAGCCCACCCTAGTCGAAACTAAGCATACTGACCTCACTGCCCATAATGGTGCCGTGGTTTATGCGCCAATGGCGGGTAACATTCTGAAAATTTTGGTGAATGAAGGTAGTGTTGTTGCTGAGGGTCAAATCGTCGTTATTATGGAAGCCATGAAAATGGAAACTGAAGTACGTTCCAAATTCGCCGGTATCATTAGTGCAGTTCATGTCAAAGAAGGCGGTGCAGTTGCGGGTGGTAACGCTCTGGTTTCCTTATAACAACGCATACAGATAGAGATATTTATGGAAAATCTCATTTCACTCTGGCAAAGCACCGGTATTTACAACTTTACCGGTGGCCAAGCTTTCATGATGCTGGTTGGTTTTTTATTGCTGTTTCTGGCGATTAAAAAAGGTTTTGAACCTCTACTGCTATTGCCCATAGGCTTCGGCGCAATTCTCAGCAATATTCCAGTTGCAGGGATTTCAGAAGAAGGCGGACTTTTGTATTACCTGTATTTTGGTATCAAAGCCGGCATCTTTCCGTTACTTATTTTTATGGGAGTAGGCGCTATGACGGATTTTGGTCCGATGATAGCCAACCCCAAAACCTTGCTGCTGGGCGCGGCAGCACAATTCGGTATTTTTGCTTCGCTATTGGGCGCATTGGCTCTCAATGTTATACCTGGTTTGGAATTCACTCTGAAAGATGCTGCTGCGATAGGTATTATTGGCGGGGCTGATGGCCCTACGGCTATCTATGTTGCATCAAAACTTTCACCTGATCTGTTAGGTGCAATTGCCGTGGCGGCTTATTCGTACATGGCACTGGTGCCTCTGATTCAACCGCCAATCATGCGTGCATTGACGACAGAGGATGAACGTAAAATCGAAATGAAACAGATGCGTGCCGTCAGCAAAGCTGAAAAAATCGTGTTTCCATTGATGTTGCTACTACTGTCAATCTTGCTGCTGCCTTCAGCTACACCGCTAATTGGCATGTTTGCTTTAGGTAATTTGATGAATGCTTGCGGCGTGGTTGAGCGTTTAAGCCAGACGGCACAAAATGAACTAATCAATATAGTCACCATCTTTTTAGGCTTGTCTGTCGGCTCTAAATTGAGTGCCCATGCTTTTTTACAAATAGAAACACTGGGGATTTTGGCGTTAGGAGCCTGTGCCTTCGCTATTGGTACAGCTGCGGGTGTGATCATGGCAAAAATTATGAACAAATTTAGCGGTACGCCTATTAATCCGTTAATCGGCGCCGCCGGGGTTTCTGCCGTGCCGATGGCAGCTCGCGTTGCAAACAAATTGGGGTTGGAAAGTAATCCGCATAATTTCCTGCTGATGCACGCAATGGGACCTAATGTGGCGGGAGTCATTGGCTCTGCGGTGGCTGCTGGAGTTTTATTGAGTTTAGTGAAATAACTAAATAATCTGCAATGTGAATGGTGGCGAATGCTTTATATCCAAGCTTGATTGTTTAGCGTTTATCATCCGTATTGCAGGACTACCATCTCACCAACTAATAGATATTATTCAAGTAGGTACGTCTAAGGGTATCTACAGTTCATAATGCTAGTGTAGCCTTTGATTAAATAAGGACTTAACTGTAGATAGTGAAGTTGTTACGCAGAAATAATGAGGTAATGAATAGCTATTCTTGAGATTTACCCAAATACAGCAATTTTAATTAGGGGGAGGGGAGCTCAAGCAAGTCACAAAACTAATCTCAACGTTGCATTATCCCGCCTCAATACATCTTAATCCGCATAAGGTGTAAATACATTCTCTACATAATAAAGGTAAAAAATGAGTAATCTCCCCCAATGTACGTCGTGTGGTTCAGAATTAACCTACGAAGACGGTAGTATGTACGTCTGCCCTGAATGCTCACATGAATGGTCAAAAGATGGAACAACCGAAGAAAACGCGGACAATCGCACTATTAAGGATGCAAACGGCAAGCTGCTTCAAGACGGTGACAGTGTCACAGTAATTAAGGATCTCAAAGTCAAAGGATCATCGCTGGTTGTTAAGGTTGGCACTAAAGTTAAAAATATTCGTCTGGTTGATGGTGACCATGACATTGACTGCAAAATCGATGGTATCGGTGCAATGAAACTAAAATCAGAGTTTGTTAAAAAAATCTGATTTGTTGGCTACCCGAGAAACCTCAACGGCATAATATATGCCCATCTTCTAGGTAGCCAAAACATCAACCTTCCTGCCCATCGATACGGGCACTGGTCAAAACAGGCGTATAAACAAAAACAAACAACGCAAATGCTGCAAGCCAACACAGTGTGGATCCATATACAAATGCGCTATACCAGCTTGGAAAGGCTATCGGCAATAATACTCGGCATACCGCCGTCAAATTGATTAATACAAAAGAAATCGCGATGGCATTTGAAGCTCTGAGGGCTCTACCGGTATGGCCTAGTGATACTCTCGCCATCATACCTAGCGTCAAGACACCAATGCCACCAATTGTAAAAGCATGTAAGGCTAGCGACAGTGATACCAAGTTATAGGCGGCTAGTGCCGTCAGTATAAATCCAGCAATGATCCAGCCATAGCCGACATAGAGTACCCATAACAACGGTACATACCAGATTCTAGGCACATACCAACCCGCTAATCTTGCGCTATTAACCAGTGTGGCTGTAATCGCTGCTAAAGCTAACAGACTGCCGGTAACCTCGCTGAGTTGTAAGGCAAAAACCAGCGCGGCAGTCGCTATCGCAAAGTGGTCTAACAATGGCTTTCTTATAATCAATGTTCCTGATATTCCACGTTCAGTAAAAAAAGGAAACACTCTTCCGGCAATCACCAGTATCAGCAAAATAATTGTCGCAATAACAAACTGAAATCCAAACCCGGCGGTATTTTTACAAAGCCCTAATATTTCAGCATGTATCAAACCATTACCCAGTGCCAACAATAATAAAATACCGATGAATATCAGGTTATTGTGACTTTTTGTTTGCAAAATAGGCTTGCTAACGTGATAGGCTAACAGGGGCAAAAACGCAAAGTCTACCAAGGCAATCAGCGCGTCCGGCAACAAGCCCGCATAAAATGGCATGATTCGCCCATACAACCAGATTAGGCAAAGCCCCGCTAATTGATCGCCGTTTAGCGTTAACTTACCGGTCCAGTTTTTGACGGCGGTCAATAAAAATCCGGCAATAACCGCACTTGAATAACCCAATAACATTTCATGAGCATGCCAATTGGTCGTAGAAAAATAATTAGCGGTTGATAATTCACCCTTAAAAATGGCATTCCAGAGAAGTATCAAGATTAACCCGGAAAAGCCAGCCAGAGCAAAAAACGCTCTAAAACCCAGGGCAAATAAAGGAGAATTGAATATGCGTGTTGATTTCATAGCGTTTGATTTCATAGTGATTGTGCTTCCAACCAGTCCAGCTCAGCATTTGAGAAGCCTGCAATTATACGCATTTCTCGATTAAAAGGGCCTTTTGGCTTGCCTCCTTCATAATACTGTGTAAGTAATTGCCGATATTGCATTTCAGGTTCGAGGTTTTGTTGTTGGCAAACAAGCTTAAACCAATACGAGCCACGCTCTACATGACCAACCTCATCGGTTAAAATCCGATTTAATAAAGCGACGCTAGTTTTATCACCCCGTTTTTCAAATTTGGCGATAAGACCAGGCGTAACATCCAGTCCACGCGCTTCCATACAACGCGGTACCAGCGCCAAGCGAGCCAGTAAGTTATCAGCGGTCAGGCGTGCAAGATCCCATAAACCGCCATGCGCCGCTAAATCGCCATAAGCCATACCCAATGTCTGCAAATGCGTTCTGATCAGTTCGAAATGCTGCGCTTCTTCGTCGGCAATACGCAGCCAATCCTGATAAAATTCGTCAGGCAAATCGCGAAAACGATAAATGATGTCCCAGGCAAGATAAATTGCGACAAATTCGATATGTGCTATGGCATGGAAAAATGCAGCGACACCTCCCGGCGCTGTTAGCTTGCGGTTGGGTACAAAACGCGGTGCCAGCCATTGTGGTTTTTCAGGGAATTTTACCTGTGTGATTGGCGCAATTGGTCGATGCCGATCCAGGTTTAATTCGCCGTTTTCTAGGCAGCGCCAAGCTTGATGGGTCAAGGTCAGTTTTTCATCAATCGTTGCACTATGCAAACAGCTTTCAGCAAACTCAAATAGGTTATTGTCCATGATTAGGTTATTGATTATTTTAGGGTTATTGGGCTATTGCCTATTTATTTACTGGCTTTCCGCTCAGCCATCATTACCCACCCCGATGTGGTTTGAGCATCAGGACAAGCTACATCATGCCGGCGCTTATTTTATTATGGCGCTGCTGGCTTGGATCAGTTTTAAGCAGTGGGTTAATGGCTCTACTTTATTGGCTTTGCTTAGTGTTAGCTTTTGCAGTTTATACGGCATATCCGATGAATGGCACCAATCTTTTGTCGAGGGTCGTCGTCCTGATGTCATTGACTGGGTTGCTGATACTAGCGGCGCAAGCTTAGCGGTCTTTTTGCAATTAGTATTACACACTAGAAAAAAATACCGATTGTAACGGATTATGGAAACAGTCGAAATAACTTGACCCTTACTCCCCTAATCTGTTGAAGTTTGATTTTAATAATAGCTTCGTGATCATAATGTATTTTTTAAAGAGTGTTAGGCAATGGATGCTTTAGTCATTTTAATACCGTTATTGCCATTGCTGGCAGCGGCAGCTATTGGCGGTGGTCATTTATTCGGCATACTGCAAGGCGAAGCCCGTGAAAGTGTTACTGGGGATATTGCCACCTTTGCCATCACGCTGTCCTGTCTGATGGCTTTAACTTTGCTAGGCGCTGACTTACTAGACAAAAATCAAGGTGCTTTTAGTGTGGGGCAATGGCTGGGCAGTGATACGCTGAACATTCGCCTGAATTTTATTACGACAGGTTTTAATGTACGTTTGGCGGCACTTTTTTCATTGCTATTAGCTATCATCAGTCGCTTTTCCATCAACTATTTACACAGGGAAACCGGTTTTTACCGGTTCTTTTTTATTCTGAGCCTGTTTGCTGCAGCCATGCTGTTGCTGGTGTTATCAGGTAATGCTGTAGGCACATTTGTTGGCTGGGAAATTGCCGGATTATGCTCTTACCTGTTAATAGCCTATTCATACCATCGCCCCGTTGCCACGCAGAACGCCACCCGCGTATTTATTACTAACCGTGTTGGTGATGCGGGTTTTATTGTCGGTATAGGTTTAAGTTATGCTTGGTTAGATACGGTCAACTGGAACGCACTGAACGCCGCAACCGGACAACTCACGATCGGTGAAGCAACCGGTATTAGTCTATGTTTTGCGATCGCGGCCTTTGCAAAGTCTGCACAACTACCGTTTACACCTTGGCTGGCACGGGCAATGGAAGGGCCAACGCCATCCAGCGCGGCGTTTTATGGCGCAGTGATGGTGCATTCCGGGGTTTATCTGGTGTGCCTGCTGGAGCCGATTTTTTCACAATCTCCATTTGCTATGGCGGTGCTTGGTTTGGTGGGCTTTGTGACCGCAGCATACAGTTTTATTGTCGGGCAAACCCAGACGGATATTAAAAGTTCACTTACGTTTGCAACCTCGGCGCAGTTGGGCTTAATGTTTTTGGAATGCGGACTGGGTTTTTGGCAACTGGCAAGCTGGCATCTTTGCGCTCATGCCATCGTGCGCTGTGGGTTGATATTAACCGCGCCGTCACTAATGCAACATATCAAAGCCAATGCCGACTCGCAGCGTCGCCTACCCGTCTGGCTCTATATCGCGTCTTTACAGCATTTCTGGCTGGATCAGATTATTGATTGGGCATTAGTAAAGCCTATACGCGGGTTAGCGCATGATCTAAGTTATTTTGATGATCACATTATTGACCGCATGATGGGGGTTCCAACACCCGCGTTGGGAACACTATCGTCACTAGCCCAAATGGAGGAAGAAGTCATCGGTGCAAAACTTAATAATGACACCGATGAGTTTGCTCGAGGGAGTGGTTTGGCAGGCAAACTGACCGAATGGGCTGCCGCGCTCGTGCATTGGTTTGAAGATCGCTTTGTGTTGCGCGGTATAGGCAAAGATGCCATTCATTTTGGTCGCCAATTGGGACATGCCGCCAATAAATTTGAGCAAATCATACTCAGACCGCGTTATCTGGTTTTGTTTGTGTGTATCACCTTTCTGGTTGCCTTTTAAACTCAAATGGATACTTCTATTATAAATTTGTGGCCTGAATCGGCCGCCTTCCCCTTATTAACGACCTTAACGCTGATTCCGCTAATCACGACAATCGCCATTATCTGCTCGCATTCTTCAACTATTGCATTACGCTTTGGTTTTACTGGCGCATCATTAGCGGTAATGCTCAGTATTTATCTGCTGATAGTTTTCGACACCGGGAATCCCGGCATTCATCTGGTTGAACAGGTGCATTTTGCAGGTTTTAGCTACAGCGTAGGTGTAGACGGCACCAATATATTGTTCATCCCGTTAACAACGGTGTTAACGTTCTTGGCACTGGTTTATACGCTAATCACACGGCATGTGACTGACAAGCTGTTTATTGCCTGTTTATTAGGCTACGAAACTATATTGATCGGCGCTTTTGCCGCCCTAAATGTTATGCAATTCTGGTTGTGGACTTTGCTGGAACTCATTCCCGTTGTGCTGTTGACGGTGAATGCCGGAACCGGTCAAAACCGGCGCTGGGTCGTCACGTTATTACTGCAATACTGGGGCAGTGGCCTTGCGATGACCTTGGTCGGCTTTCTATTTCTCGCTTTTGGCTTAGTCGGTTCAGATCATGATTTAACGTTCGACTGGCTGACATTAAAAGAAAATAACGCCTATTTACATGACGAAACGCTTATTTTTATTCTGTTGTTTTTCGGCTTTTCAATCCGCATGCCCTTGTTTCCGTTTCATGGCTGGTTGCCATTGCTCGCCGAACACGGCACCGTGGCTAGTGTCGCAATTTTTCTGGTCGGGCTTAAACTGGGCATTTACGCGCTAATCCGTTTTATTTTGCCACTATTGCCTGGCATTGCTGAAGACTGGGCGGGCTTTGTACTTACCTTGGGCATCATCAGCATATTTTATGGTGCCTTACTGGCACTGATGCAAATTAATATTCGCCGCTTGCTGGCGTTTGCCGTTATCAGCCATACCGGTATGCTGGTTATCGGAATATTCTGTTTTAACGAGTATGGTCTGGAAGGCAGTCTATTGTTGTCGATCGCTTATGGATTGGCGACCTCAGGCATGTTGTTCAGTGTCGGCCTGATTTATGAACGCACCCGCACCGCATTTATCCCTCGTCTGGGCGGACTGTTTGATACCAACTCGAGCATTGCCTTGCTGTTTCTGATTTCTGCGTTAAGCACAATGGTCATGCCTGGCACACCAGGATTTGATGCGGCGCATTTACTCATTGAAGGCGTGATAGAAGAAGATGGCTGGCTAATTGCCATTGCGATATTGCTGGGTAATGTCCTTGCCGCCGCTTTTTTACTGCGCGCTTTCCAGCAAATATTTATCGCCACGCCCAAGCGCTTTCAACAACCGTATAGCAGTGATCATCATCCCGTCAGAAAAGAACGTATTATCACCGTCATTATTTGTTTATTGTTAATTGGCACCGGTTTTTACAGCACACCGTGGCTGGATTTTATCGATCAGGAAGCCACTGCAATTGAAAAAGTCTACCCCATACACGGCTCGCAGCATCCTAATAAAGTGACTCGGCCTATTGACGGTAACCAACATGAATAACGCCTGTTGTAAACGATAATACCGTTCACAAAATGACTCCCCACAAAAACTAATAAACGATGAAAATATTAAGCCTTATCATCGCGCTGCCCTTGGCAGGTGCGCTTGCCATAGGAATAACCCGCAATGTCAATTTGGCAAAAAAGCTTGCCCTAGTCATTGCCGCGATTGAACTACTTGCCACACTCATTGTTGTTCAGCAATTCAATGCAAGCGACAGCACCTTTCAATTCGTCGAAAAACAGACCTGGATACCCAGCCTGAATATTGAATATCTCGTTGGTGTCGATGGTATTTCCGTGCTGTTTTTACCGATGACGGCGTTATTGATATTAATAGCGATCATTGCGTCATGGCACGGCGCACAACCGCTAAGTCGCTTGCATTTCGCGTTGTTACTGGTGTTGGAAGCCGCTACCATCGGCGTCTTCTCGGCTTTAGACTTGATCTTGTTTTTCTTGTTCTGGGAACTGACATTGCCACCGATTTTCTTTTTAATCGGTTTGTGGGGTATTGGCCCAAAACGTCGAAGTGCAGCCAGCAAATACACCTTGTTTATGCTGTTTGGCGGCGTGCCGCTGTTATTGGCGATCATTATTCTTGCCATTAACCACGCCACCCAAACAAACGGTACGCTGCCGCATGATCTCACGTTCAGTTTCCAGACACTGCTGGACACGCCGTTGTCGGATAATTTGCAAAGCATCGTATTTCTATTATTACTGATGGGGTTTGCTGTCAAGGCGCCTTTAGTGCCTTTTCATACCTGGCTACCCACGGTGGCAATGGAAGGCCCGACGCAAATGACTGCGTTATTGACTGGTCTTAAGCTTGGTGTTTACGGCATCTTGCGCTTCGCGATGCCATTAGCGCCCTCCGCTGCCATCGAATATAGCTGGATACTGGGCATATTCGGCGCTATCACCTTGATTTATGGTGGCTTGATCGCTTTGCAGCAAACTAATTTGCGACGATTGCTGGCTTACGCCAGTGTCAGTCATGTAGGACTGGTCATTATTGGCATTGCCTCGTTAAACATGCCGGGGATTCAAGGTGCGATATTTCAATTGTTCAATTTCACATTAATAGCCAGTTCACTGATGTTACTGGCAGGTTTTATCCAGCAGCGTTTAGGTAGCACTGAAATATTACATATGGGCGGTCTCGCGGGCGTTATGCCACGTTTGACTTGTTTCTATTTTTTATTCGCACTGGCTGGCATGGGCATTCCCGGTACGAGTGGCTTTCCAGCGGAATTATTGTTGATACTAGGCGCCTTGTTAGCTCATCCCAGCTTGGGTATTACCGCTTTAGCAGGTGCCGTGTTGAGTGCCGCCTATATGTTGTCGTTTACCCGTTACGCTTTTTTGGGACCGGTTATTCAAAATAATGTCAGGCAGTCTCAAGACTTGCGGACACGGGAACTCGCGCTGTTATGCGTACCAGCGCTGCTTATTATAAGCTTTGGATTTTTCCCAAACAGCGTGCTTAATATCAATCAAAAAACGGTCGAAGTATGGTTAGCAAGGTTGCTCGACCAACCTGCGCTGGAAGGTGATGATTTGGCCAGTAATTGATAAAAACTTAAAAGACGAATTTTCCTAAACAACGCCTCCCAAACAGCAACAAGACAACGATGGATTTAAAACCAGTATTCGACCAAGATTGCCGGCAGTGTAAAAGACTGGATGATTTTCTGTGTACCGTTAAACAAAAACATCCTGATTACCATGCGCGACCGGTCGCGCCTTTTGGTGATGCTAACGCCGAGTTATTAATTGTCGGCCTAGCTCCCGGATTGCATGGCGCAAATGCAAGCGGTCGTCCTTTTACCGGTGATTATGCCGGCTTATTACTCTATGAAACATTGTATGAATTTGGCTACAGCAATCAACCTACTTCTGACTCTTTGACGGATGGTTTGGTGCTGCATCGGTGTCGAATTACCAATGCCGTTAAATGTTTACCCCCACAAAATAAACCCTTACCGATAGAAATCACGCAATGCAACCGTTATTTGACTGCTGAACTGACCTCCTTGCCCGAACACGCCATAATATTGGCACTGGGAACGGTCGCTCATCTAGCGGTATTAAAAGCCTTTCAACTTAAACCCACCACCTTTGTTTTTAAACATAATACACAACATGTATTGCCAG
>CANNKH010000065.1 GCA_947504985.1 Methylococcaceae bacterium
CGCATTACGCACGCTGGTCATGACTGGCAGCTTTGATACCTTAATGCCGCCGTTTTATGGTCGTTTATCGGATGATGACATTCGCGGCTTGGTTAAGCACTTGCAAAGTACACCCAAATTACCCAATCCTGCTTGGACTATCGATGATATGAAGGCATCGCTTAAAGTGTATGTTAAGGATGAAAGTACCCTGCCCTCAAAACCGACTTATGCCATTGATAATATGGATGATGTTATTGGTGTTGCAGCGCGTGGCAAATACGGACGCGGTGCCGGTTCCAAAGCCGTGTTCATCAACAGTAAAACCCATCAGCAAATTGGCGAAGTGCCTACAGGCACAGCCGCGCATATCATCGACTACAACCCAGCTAACCCGCGTTGGGCGTATGTTAAAACCGACACGGCGGAAATTTTTAAAGTTGATTTATATTCGATGCAAGCCGTTCGCAGCATTAAAACCGGTTATAACGGCCCTGGCATGGGCGTGTCACGCGACGGCAACTATCTGATGGCTGGTTCGTTTGTACCGCACAATGCCGTTATTCTCAATGCCGACACTTTGGAACCGTTAAAAACTTTCGAACTGGAAGGCATCGATCCAGACGGTAAACAAGTTTCTTCCGATTCAGGCATGATAATCGGTACCCCCTTTGATGATATTTTCGCTATTGCACTGGAAAATGCCGGACAAGTTTGGGTCATTGATTTAAAAGAGGGTTTCCCCGTAACTCGCATTACTGATGTTGGTCGCCATTTACACGATGCGTTTTTAACGCACGGCGGCCGTAAACTAATGATTGCTTCTTACGATGACAGCATCGTCGCGGCGATTGACTTAAAAGAGCGCAAAATAATCAAAAAGCTGGAAGCCGGTTGTGTGCCGCATGTCGGTGGTGGTTCAGCCGTTGAAGTTGACGGACGAACCTTAGGCTTTGGCACCAACTTTGGTGATTGCGATAAGACCGTCGTCAGCGTTTGGGATTTGGACAAAATGGAAGTCGTTAAACAAGTGCCCGTTGCCGGGGGTACCGAATCGCCTGCTGCCCACGCCAACGCGCCTTATGTTGCTGTCGATATTATCAGCAAAGACCGCCGCGCTCGCACTATTCAGTTAATCGACAAGAAATCGCTCGAGGTTGTTAAAACCTTGGATGTCGGCGGCCACGCTTATTTCCCTGAATACAGTGCTGATGGTAAATTCTTGTATGTCAGTGCGGGTTACAGTGGTGATGAAGTCGTCGTTTATGATTCTACGACATTGGCAAAAGTAGCCACAATCGCAATGGAAAGTCCGGCAGGTATTTTTTCGCACGGTCGAGTCAGATACATGACACGCGGCCTTTCGCCTGATGAAATGAAAGGAGCTAAATAATGAAACGTCTGCTACTTTCAGGATTGTTATTGCTGACAGTCCAAGGCGCTAATGCAACCAGCATCTTCGCTGGACAAGCCAAAGCTGCTGCAGTTTGCTCACAATGTCACGGTATAAGAACCCCATCAGCAGATGCGCCATTTCCACAATTGGCAGGACGTGATGCTGATTATTTGCAATCCGCCCTCAAGCAATACCGCGATAAAACTCGCAAATCCGATATTATGAATGCCATTGCCGGTTCTTTATCGGATGATGATATTGCCAATGTCGTGGCTTATTACGCCAGGTTAAAACCTTGATGCGGTATTTAAGAGGCGTACATTCTCTGTGGTGCAAACTCTTTTTAATTTTATGCTTGTCAATATCAACCGTTTGGGCAACAGAGCCTTCGCCAGCACGACAAAGCGAATTGCGTAACTTGCTTAAAAACGATTGTGGGGCGTGTCATGGTCTCACTTTGCAAGGCGGCATGGGGCCTTCTTTGTTACCCGATAGCCTCATCGAAAAACCCGATGAATTATTAGTGACAACGATTTTAGAAGGCCGTAAAGGCACTGCCATGCCGCCTTGGCAACCCTTTATGACTAGGGAAGAAGCGGCTTGGTTAGTCGCTATTTTGCGTAAGGGTAAAAATTAAGCAAAGCGGCATCCTGTTTTAGCTATCAAACCTCATAAAAACTTAGGAATGAGCCTGACACAGTTCGGCAATATGATGACTGCCAGTCCTTTGAGGACTGGCAGTCATGGCATCCACCGAGGTTACACACAACGAAGTTGTTTTGTACCCATTCCTTAACGCCCACATTATTTTCATCATTATGTTTCAACACCCCGTTCTGCGTTTTCTATGGTGCATGTTAGGCGCAGGAGCCGGAATTTCTTTGGCGTTATTTTTGGCTGGCCCCTCGATGGTACCCTTTCTCTTGGCTTCTTTGGGCGGCTCAACGGTCTTTCTTTTTGGTCTGACTAAAGCCCCGGCAGGACAACCCAGAGCGTTATTTGGTGGGCATTTAGGCGGGGCGTTAATTGGCATTAGTTGCTACCAAGCTTTTGGCGATGCGTTTTGGGTCTATATCCTCGCGCAAGTGCTGGGCGTGTCACTGATGTTACTGACCAAAACTGTCCATCCGCCTGCGGGTGGAAACCCTATCATTATGGTTTATGTCCATGCCGGATGGGATGCTCTGTTAAATCCTGTGCTTATTGGCGTCACTTCGCTAGCCATTGTTGCCGCCATTTGGAGCCGGCTTTATCCGGGGCTTAACCATTATCCCGTCAAGTGGCTTGACCGTTCACCGCCGACAACATTTTGGGGCGGCTGGGATCATTAAACGCACCGTATTAAACCAACTCCCTACACAAAAATGAAAAAAACTTATTTTTTATTGTTGCTAATAACCTTATCAATCGCCCCAAGCTACGCCGAAACCCGGATTGCAATTTTAGATTTTGAACTAAACGATTTGACGATGAAACCCAGAATACCTGCTGAAATTGACCGGACAGCCAGTATAAAACTTCTCTTGGATAGGGAATTAAAATCAGCAAGCTACCTTATGATTGCTATCAATTTAGTAGATCAACAACAAGCCAACAGCGGTTTTGGCTACTTGTTTGACCATAACGATGTTGCCGCGCAATTGGGTAAAACCGCAGGTGCGGATTATGTTTTAGTGGGCAGATTGCATAAGCCCAGTTTTTTATTCGCTTATCTAATGGGACATTTGATCCGCGTTAAAGATGGGCAATTAATCGGCAATTACATTTCTGAAACTAAAGGCAGCGATAACAAACTGACACTCAAAGCCGTTGAAAGCCTTGCGGTTAAAATCGATGCTGACTTGGACAGGCAGTACACCCCACCAATGCCTGAGAAAAAATCCATTTACTAAAACGAGAACATTCATGCAAAACATTTTTGGCTACTGGTCAAGACGTATTGATAGCGAACATCGTTTGGTTTACGAAATATCCGATCAAGCACTTAAAGTCATTGGCTGTCATTTTCATTACTAACAAACTCATGAATAAACTATTCCCTCTCCTTGCCTTATTCTTTTCTCTGAACGCTTATGCTGATCTCCGCGCCAGCGGTGATTTAGGGATAGTCATCGAACGCGAAAACAGCAGCGCACTTATTATTAATACAAGTACCCACAAACAATTAGCTAAGATTGATCAACTGGGTGATTTGTCTCATGCATCAGTCGTGTTTTCACGCGACCAGCGCTATGCCTTTGTGTTTGGACGCGATGGTGGGTTAAGTAAAATTGATCTGTTACAGGATAAATTAAGCCAACGCATCATACAGGCAGGTAATAGCATCGGCGGCGCGATTTCTCAGGACGGGCGGTTAATCGCCGTATCCAATTACGAACCGGGTGGGGTAAAAGTGTTTGCCGCTGACACCTTGGCGCTGGTCGCCGATATTCCGGCGGAATACGCACCGGGCAAGCGCTCCAAGGTAGTGGGCTTGATCGACGCGCCAGGACAACGCTTTGTTTTCAGCCTGTTTGATGCCGGAGAAATCTGGACGCTGACGATGAAAAATCCACAGAAACCTGTGATTGAAAAATTTAAAGCAATCGGCAAACAACCTTACGATGCGTTAATTTCGCCCGAAGGTCGTTTCTATATTGCTGGTTTATTTGGCGAGCCTGGTCTGGCTTTGCTGGATTTATGGGATACCGCCGGCGGCGTCAAACGCATCTTACCGGATTACGGCAAAAATGATGACAAACTGCCCGTTTACAAAATGCCACATTTGGAAGGTTGGGCAGTGGCAGGTGAGCATATTTTTGTACCCGCCATCGGCAAGCATGAAGTTTTGGTGATCGATAAGCACGATTGGAAACTGATCAAAACCATACCCGTGCTGGGACAGCCGGTTTTCGTCATGGCTAGACCCGATGGACGGCAGGTTTGGGTCAATTTTGCCTTTCCTGATAATAATCAACTGCAAATTATTGATGCTAAAGATGACCACATCAGCAACACTTTAACCCCTGGAAAAGCGGTGCTACACATGGAGTTTACGCCACGCGGCGAGCAAGTCTGGATAGCACTTAGAGACGATAACCAACTGGTGATTTACGATACCGAAACCTTGCAGGAACTTACCCGCTTACCGGCACAAAAACCGAATGGTATTTTCTTTAGCGCGAGGGCGCACCGAATAGGGATGTAGTTATCGATGCTGACCGATTTACATAAACAGCTATTAAACGATTTTCAACGTGATTTTCCATTATCCGCACGTCCTTATCAGGACATCGCCGATAGACTGGGCGTCACTGAAAATGAAGTGCTAACGGCATTAAAAGACTCAACGATACAGCCCTTCATTAGCCGCATAGGACCGGTCATCAGACCTAACCAGATCGGCGTAAGTAGCTTGGTTGCTATGGCTATACCGGAAATCCATTTGCAATCGGTGGCCGATAAAATCAGCGCGTATTCAGAAGTTAATCACAATTACGAACGTGAACACCGCTTTAATCTTTGGTTTGTCGCTATGGCTGCTGATGCTGAACACCTAAGCCTTTTTATTGAAAAAGTAGAACGAGAAACCGGCTATAAAACCATGCCACTCCCGTTGGTCAATGATTTTTTCATTGATTTGGGCTTTAAGCTGGAGTTGAATCATGCCTGATAGCCGCGATTTACAGTTGCTGGAAGTGATACAACTCGGTCTTCCTGTTTGTTCTCGCCCTTACGCAGAAATAGGCAAGCAATGTGAAATGTCTGAATCGGAAGTCATCGCTCGCTTGACTCAGCTAAAACAAAACGGGGTGATTAAACGTATGGGGGTTATTGTCAAACATCATCCCCTCGGCTACCGCGCTAATGCAATGATCGTCTGGAATGTACCCGATGAGCTGATAACGCCATTGGGTACTCGTATCAGCCAGTTTCCTTTTGTGACGTTGTGTTATCAACGTCCCAAGCAGCCAGAATGGCCATATAACCTGTACTGCATGATCCACGGTAAAGACCGAGCCGTTGTATTAATGCAACTGGAACAGCTCAATCAAGCCTGTGGTTTGCTGAATTTTGACCAGCAAGTTTTGTTTAGTCGCCGCTGTTTTAAACAACGCGGTGCGGTTTATCAACGCAACACCGATTTAGCGCATGGATGACATTGACCGCAACCTCATCAACACGCTGCAAAACGGCTTACCGATTTGCGAGTCACCTTACCGCCAAATCGCTGTCGCATTAAATATCACGGAAACCGAATTACTGGTGCGCCTTAAAAACTTGCTGGCCGAGGGCGTCCTCACCCGTTTCGGCCCGCTGTACAATGCTGAACAAATGGGCGGCGCCCTAAGCTTGGCTGCGGTTAAAGCCCCCGCTGAACGATTTGAAGACCTCGCCCAAATAATCAACGCCTTCCCCGAAGTGGCTCATAATTATGCGCGTAACCATGCGTTAAACATGTGGTTTGTACTCGCTACCGAAACGCCTGAACAACAACAGCACGTTATCAACGCAATTGAAATGCAAACCGGCTTAACCGTTTACAACCTACCAAAAATAAAAGAGTATTTCGTCAATCTGAAATTGGAAGCGTGACATGGATGAAATCGACCGCCAAATCATGCACGCCACTCAAGCCGGATTACCGCTAACATCAGAACCCTATCAAACGCTTGCTGAACAACTTAACCTAAGTACCGATGAAGTCATGCGCCGATTATCCGCCATGCAAGACAACGGCATCATTCGCCGCATTGGCGCGGTCCCTAATCACTATCGACTGGGCTATCTTTTTAACGGCATGACCGTTTGGAATGTGCCGGATGAGCAAATAGATGAGCTAGGGCTAAAAATGGGACAACTGGTTTTTGTCAGCCATTGTTATCATCGCCCCCGACATCTACCGGACTGGCCTTATAACCTGTTTGCGATGGTGCATGGTAAAACCCAGGCTGAAGTTGACGCTCAAATCCGAATTTGTGCCGAGATACTAGGCAGCGCTAACCAAGGCTATGATGTACTTTATAGTACCAGGATACTGAAAAAAACGGGGTTTCGTAGTCGCTGAGTGGCGTAAAACATCATAGCTGATTAATCAAACGCAATTCCTGAGGGTACGGCGACATATAATAAGAATCTTCAATATAAGCGTCCGGGCATTTTCGAAAATGATGTTTGAGCAAAGTAATCGGAACAATCAGCGGTATTTCGCCGCTACGGTAACGTTCAAAAACTTCGCACAATTCGGCTTTATCATCCGCATCCAATTCTTTTTTCAAATAGCCTTGAATATGTTGCAGAACATTGACGTGACTGGGGCGTTTCACCACAGTTTTTAATACCGCCATTAACTGAGTAATATATTGCTCAGCCACTAACACCAGATTCTCTTTTGTAACGCCAGCAAGTAACTGCCCCATATCACGGTAGTCGGCATGACTCATGATAATCAGTTTGTGGCGGGCATGAAAGGTCGTCAGTTTGTGAGGCGTCAGTCCTTCTGCCAACATTTGTTTCCAGCGATACAGCACATAAACGCGCTGGATAAAATTCTCTCGCAATCCCGCATCACCTAATCGGCCTTCCTCTTCTACCGGCAACAAGGGATGATTGCGCATCATTTCATCGGCATAAATGCCTACGCCTTCACGCTTGGGTTGCGCACCCGCAAATACTTTAACGCGTTCCATACCGCAACTGGGTGAGTCTTTTTTTAGAATATAACCACACAAATCCACAAGAGACGGCTTGAGTTGACCCGCATAATTTCGCAAGCGATCAGTGACATCATTATCGGGCTGTTTAATGCCAACACAACGTATCGCTTGCTCAGACCTTACCAAATGAAGCGTAGGACGCGGAATACCCAAACCAATCGCCACTTCTGGACAAAAAGGCTGGAAATCGAAGTATTCAGCCAAAGTACCAACGATATAAGAATCCCGTTTATGACCGCCGTCAAAACGGACCGTTTCACCCAACAAACAACTGCTGATACCAATAGGGATTTTTTTCATAGCATTTACCGTAAGTTTGTTTTTATGAGGTAATGTCAGTCAATCAAGACACCCGAGCTAATAGTGTGGTGGAATTTCATAACCGCTATTAGCAAAATTCTCATCGCGTAAGCCATCCACAGAGAGACTTTTAATGCGCTCATTAAGCACACCACAAGTTGCTTCCAGACGCTCAATCTGCTGCTGTTGCTTACTAACAATAGTGTTTAAAGCCTGTAATAAATCATCCTGATAAGCCGCTTTAATTTCCAATTCAATAAGACGATTGTCATTCATTAGCGCTTTTTACCTGATGGTTAATCACAATACTAAGCAGTTTTTTATCGGTGACAGTAACTGGCTCGATAACGCCTATCAAATCACCGACCTGGGGCATGGCATTACCGGATTTTGAAATACGCGCTAACAGCTTAACGGTTGGAAAAGTAGATAATTTCATCGTCGGCATCATCGCCATAGCATCCGTTAAACTAACGGTCAGCGGCAACTCTGCTACCTGTTTACGGATAATAGCTAAAGGCATACGGGCACCCGATAACGCTTGCGCATAAATAAAAACAGTATCATTGGGTGAGGCTAATTTTTGCAAGTCTGGCGCTAAGCTAACCTGCACCGTAATGGCAATAGCCGTTGCATTAGTATTTTGTACCGGTTGTTCAACAGGCACACCGCCAGGAATCTGGCTTTCCAGTTTCGCCAACAAGCCTTGGGTTTCCTGCTGTGCTTGCGAACCTAGGGGTAATAAAGCTTCCAGCTTTCGCCATAATTTGAGACCAGCAAGCGCGTCCCCTGCCTGAACCTTCGCCATACCCCCTAACCACAAGCCGGTAACGTTATCTGGCTCAAGCGCCAACGCTTTAAATACCAATTCGGCTGGTTTTCCCGCCAATTGCTCATTACTGGCAAACGCCAACGCATCGGCATACAGCAACATAACGTCGGGGCGGTCGCCTAATAATTGATAAGCCTGCGCAAATGCGTTAACCGCTTTAGGGTATTGTTGCAAATATTTATAAGACTTACCTAGCATCATCCAACCTTGCGCATCGGTGGGATTAGTTTTCATGTGCTCGGCTAATTTATTAACCATTTTGCTAATATCTTCAAGCTTGGGTGTCGCCGTTGTCGCCGTTGTCGCCGTTAACATCTCTGGACTCGGCTCGATAGCTTGATAAGTTCCCAATCCTGAATATAGCGTTACGGCTAGCAAGGGAATGACAACAGCCAAAACATAAACACTCACGCGGCTTTGAACCGGCTGGACGCTATGTTGACTGAGTATTTCCAGATCATCACTCAACGCCATTTCAAGCTCAGTTTGCTGCTCATCGTATTGCGCTTGAGTCAACGCAGCGGATTGCAACTGATCTTTAAGCTCTGCCAACCGAGTTTTGGCAATGGCAATATTACGTGCATCCATATCTGCGGCAAGCACTGGACGTTGCCGCCATAATGGCGGCAACACCATCGCCAATGCGATTAAGATGAACAGGCCAGCGAGCAGCCAAAATAACATATTCAAGAGGCTTCTCCTTCATCCAACAAACGGCGAATTTTTGCCAGTTTTTCGGCCTGTTCGCTATCCTGTGCTGAAACTTGATTTTTGCGTCTAACCACAAAAAACACCGCCACTAAACCCAACAATAAAAAAACGACTGGGCCTAACCAGAGCAACCCTGTTTTGGCTTTAAACGGCGGCTTATACAAGACAAAATCACCGTATCTATCGGTCATAAATTGCACAATATCATCACGCGATTTGCCCTGTTGCAGCATTTCGTGAACTTGGCGACGCAAATCGGCCGCCAGTTCAGCATTGGAATCGGCGATAGTCTGATTTTGACAAACCAGACAACGTAATTCTGATGTCAGTATTTCATAATCCGCTTGCTGTTCAGGATTAGTAAACTGTATAGCGTCAATGGCATGAACAGCAACGGGTGAGAGCATCAATAACAAAATAAAGAGACTGGATTTCATTCATTCACCCTGTAATTGTGTAATTAACGGCAACAAGGTTTGCTGCACATCTGCAACAGTTACCGGCCCAGTATGTTTGTAACGTACCCAGCCTTTTTTATCGATCACAAACGTTTCCGGTACCCCATAAACGCCCCAATCAATACCGATACGACCATCCTGATCCATAATGCTGATGTTATAAGGATTGCCTAACGTATTGAGCCAATTATTGGCGGCGGCAGGGTCATCTTTATAATTTAAGCCGATAATCGTCACGGCTTTTTGCTGCGCAAACTGATTTAGTACCGGATGTTCTTCTCTGCACGACACACACCACGACGCCCATACGTTAAATAGCCAGACCTGACCTTTTAAATCAGCGGTTGACAAGGTTTCGTTTGGCGGTAACGTCGGCTCGCTGCTAATGGGAACACTGTCGCCATCCCTGGCCGTCGTTTGCAACTTGGGTGCAGAAAATACCGGCGCCGGTTTATTAAGCAAGGGCGACGGAATCTCGTGCGGATTAAGGTTTAAGCCGATAGCGAGGAATACGGCCATGATAATGAATAAAAGTAGGGGAAGAAGGTATTTAAGCATGGCGATACCGCCTATCACACGCTGCACACAAGCCACCTATCGCCATAAACACCGCGCCTAGCCAAATCCAGCGGATGAACGCTTTGTAATAAATGCGCAAGCTCCACGCGCCTTCATCGCCTAACGGCTCACCGATAGCAACAAATAAATCCCTAAATAAACCCGCATCAATCGCGGCTTCCGTCATAGGCATGGTTTGCACTTGGTACACCCGCTTTTGCGGCGCCAGTTGCGCGACTTGTTTACCGTCATGGCTAACCGTTATAACTGCTTGTTGGGCAACGTAATTGACACCTTGGGTTTCTTTGACGCCGTGGAATTCAAAAATATAACCGGACATATCCAGCGTGTCGTTCGGCGCCATGCGCACATCTTTTTCAACGCTGTATACCGAAGTTAAGGTAATTCCAGTGACAAAAACCGCAATGCCCAGATGCGCAATCGTCATGCCGTAAAAACCGGACGGAATGCTTGCCAACCGTTGCCACGATAAACCTTTGTCGCCTAATCGGTCGATAAATGCCAGCACGGCAATAGCGGTCGTCCATAACGCCAGCGTCAAACCCAACACCGCCCCCCAAGAATAAAAAGGCATCAGCAACGGCAGGGTTAAACCGCCCACTAAACAGCCACTGATAATCCAACGCAACCGTGCCCCCAATGCCATCAAGCTATCTTTTTTCCAGCGCATTAACACGCCCAAACCGACTGCCAACGACAGCGGTGCCATCAGCGGAATGAACACGGCGTTAAAATACGGCGGGCCAACGGAAATTTTACCCAAACCCAGCGCGTCGATAACCAGCGGGTACAGCGTCCCCAGCAAAATGCTAGCCGCAGTGACCACGAGCAAGACATTGTTAAGCAATATCGCCGATTCTTTCGAGACCAGCTCAAATGTCGCGCTGCTTTTGACATAAGGCGCACGAATCGCATACAGCAATAACGATCCGCCAACAACGACACCTAAAAACACTAGAATAAACAAGCCACGTGCAGGATCACTGGCGAAGGCATGGACTGACGTCAACACACCGGAGCGAACCAAAAACGTACCGAGCAAGCTCAACGAAAAGGCAAAAATCGCCAATAACACCGTCCAGGTTTTAAACACGCCGCGCTTTTCGGTTGCCGCCAACGAGTGCATTAACGCCGTACCCACCAGCCACGGCATGAACGACGCATTTTCGACCGGATCCCAAAACCACCACCCCCCCCAGCCAAGTTCGTAATATGCCCACCAACTGCCCAGCGCGATACCCAGCGTCAAAAAAAGCCATGCCATGTTCGTCCACGGCCTTGACCAACGCGCCCACGCTGCATCGAGTCGCCCTTCCAGCAAGGCCGCAATCGCAAAGGCAAACGCCACCGAAAAGCCAACATAGCCCATGTACAGCATCGGCGGATGGATTGCCAAACCCGGATCTTGTAACAAGGGGTTCAAATCACGCCCCTCTAACGGCGCAGGAAACAAACGTGCAAACGGGTTGGAGGTCAGCAATAAAAACAACAAAAAACCAATCGACACCAAACCCATCACTCCCAGTACCCGTGCCACCGTCGCTTCGGGAATCGTTTTGCTAAACCGCGCGACCAAAGCTGTCCAGCACGATAACACTAATCCCCACAACAACAACGAGCCTTCATGCGCTCCCCAAACCCCTGAAATTAGATACAGTGTTGGCAAGGCGGTATTGGAATTATGGGCAATATAGGCAACCGAAAAATCATGAACAATACTGCTGTAGGTTAAACAACCGTAAGCAATAGCAATAAACAATAACTGTGCAAACGCAGCAGGTTTTGCTACCGCTACCCAACCCGATTGGGCGCGAAATGCACCGATAATCGGTAGCGTACCGAGTACAAGCGCCATGCACAGGGCGAGAATGAGGGAAAAGTGGCCTAGTTCTGGGATCATTGCGGTTGTCCTTCGCTGGTGTTTACGGATTCATCTGTGAATAGTTAAGTGTTTAAGACGTTGCGGTACCCAAGGGCAGTGTGCAACGTCTCTACATTAGTTCGCTTATTGTCCAGAAGTTGAATTCATTTGCTTTTTCAAGCTCGCTTTAACCTCTGGCGGCATGTAATTTTCATCATGCTTTGCCAGCACTTCCTCAGCGACAAACACACCGCGACTGTCCAGTTTGCCGTTGGCAACAATGCCCTGCTCTTCCCTGAACAAGTCCGGCAAAATACC
>CANNKH010000066.1 GCA_947504985.1 Methylococcaceae bacterium
CCTTGCTCGGCCGCATCGCTACTGCCCTTATTGTTTAATTCGACTAGCTTTTGCAGATCACTATTAAAAGTAGCAAATAAGCTACGGTTGAGTCTGAACTGAGCGGCGGCTTTATCAGTGTCATTATTTTTTGAAAACAGGATGGCTTGTTTACTTGCGGGAAGGTAGCTTTCGTAACTTTTAACCATTTTTTGATAAAGCGTACGTTCCTTGTTCGAAGCGATGGTCGGCTCATATTTAGATTGCTTGAGCACAATTTCATCGGTGAGCTGTTGCATAGCTTGCTCGATTTCTTCACGTTCGTTGAGATCAGTAGAAATGACGTATTGCGCGACGGAGAATCGATAATCACTAGCGGCGGTATTTAGGGCATTGATTTCTATAATGCCGGGCATCCAGATATTATCAATTTCGTCACTGAATCGCTTTATTGTCATGCTTTGATTCAACAACAAAAAACCGAATAGTAGAAAAAAGAAGCCGATTCCGCTGAAGATCAGGTAGATTTTGTTTTTGGTGTATAGGCTCATAAAGTTTTAAGTTGCTTGATGACGAGTAAAAGAAAGGCGCATAACATTAAGATTTGGGCAAGCCGATGAATGCTCAAAGATAAATTAAAAATGCGATAAATCAAGGTATAACAGGCTCACACGAAATTACTAACGGTGATCAAACCAACCGATGATTGCTTTCGCCAAGGCTTTTTTAAGCGTCCAAGGCAAGTTGGCAAATTGAATCGTATTTATAAACCGCAGTACCCATTTTTTTGTGGACGCATCGTAACACGCCGCATCGAAGAACAAAGTTAAGGGATACGGCAAATTAACATTGATCCAGTCTTCGCAAGCAGACAGTGATTGTGATAATTGAGCGCGATCAACACCGAGTAGTAGCTGTCCACCATGAGGTAGGTTGATGGCTACGGTAGTCCTTACCGCCTCATTGTCCTTATAAAAAAGCCAGGCATTCGCGTTTATCCAAGGTATCTGATGACGGTGGTTTGCGCGATGGGTCGCAGGGAAGCGTTGTTGGGTCAGCGTGGATAAATCTAGACTATCCATGACTCGCGCCGCCATGCTTAGGGGTAATAAATAACTTTCGTCGCCACAAAAAACGCGTAAACCCTGACTTGATGACGTTTTATTAATGACTAGGGCTAATCGAGGCGCTGTTTGTGGAGCACTCATTCTGATATTTTGAGGCACGTAATTGTTGGCTAATAAACTATCGGCATTGAACAATTCCCGCAACTGATCCGCCTTGGTGACATACCAAAAATGCAATATTGAGTCATTGCGAGTGCTTAAGTTTTTATCATCAATGAGTTCATGAAGTCGTTGTGCAGGTGTTATTGCGCATAAGCCGTGCTTATCTTGGTCAGATGAGTACACTTGCCCAATGGTTTCCATACCAATGACACGCTGGACAAGCAATGCCCAAGTGGTTTTTTTACCGCGCACAATAACTGCCAAAGGCTCTGTTGGTGGGTTCTTTAAATGTAATAAATGCGCTAAAGAGTGCGTAGTTATCAACTGATTTTGCCACTTAATCAGTAACTCACCCGGCGATTCTTGCTCTGTAAGCGTTGGTAAAACGCCAATCTCTTCAATGTGATCAATATTATGCGTTAATAAGGCGATGGTTTTTTCTCCCGAAACAACCAGTAACCCCGTTAATTTCTGTTCTTCAATACTGGGGTGAGGGGATTCTTTTGGCGGCGACGGAGCAATGAAGGGTTTTGTTGCGATTATTCGGGGCAATAGGGCATGTAAATCCAATTTGGGTATGTCGTTGGTCGTGGTCAGTCGTGACACGTCGTCAACACGCAGTGCAAAATGACCTTGTTTGGTATTAACGATGAGCTTTTTTTGTCTCTGTTGCGGTGTTTGCGCAACGGCTAACGCGCTGGCGACATTGATTTGTAGTACAGGCTGTGCATTAAAACTTACCAGTCCTTCTATCGGTGATGGGGTGAAAGGTAATGTCGTGAGGATATCAACATATTCGATATGGGTTATTTTTTTACTGGGTATCGAATAAAAATGATGACCGACCCTGATAGATAACATAAGTTTTATCTCGCGCAAAAACAAAGTAAGGAATGAGCATGACACAGTTCGGCAATATGATGACTGCCAGTCCTTTGAGGACTGGCAGTCATGGCATCCACCGAGGTTACACACAACGAAGCTGTTTTGTACCTATTCCTAAGTAAATTGTGCTGGTAAGGGGAGCAATGGTAGCGTGTCTTTACGTTACTATAACTGAGCCTTAGTTTGTTTTTTTTATGCTTCGCGCGGTGATGACCGCGTTTTTAGAAAAAGAAATTCATATACCGTTTGCAGTATAGTCGTTTTAAAGTCCAATTATCCGCGTTATTCTGGCGTAACTTCTTAAGTTTGCAATGATTTGCTAGACTATCTGTACGGTGGATATGCTAGATTAAATTTGCTGTAATTACTTTAATTCAAACACGGGGGACAAACTGATGAACAAAAAATCACCTACTTATTACTATAAATTAACGGTGCTGTCGTTAATGTTACAAGCCCTGTCTGTTCACGCGGAAAACGCGGTTAATGTGCAAATTCTCAGCGCAACGATCAAAGACCAAAAAATTGCCGATGCAACGGTAATTTTACAAAAAAATGGCGAGCAGTCCTTTACCGGGGAAACTGACGCACAAGGTATGGCCAATCTTAATGGCGCGTTTGCTGATGATTCTTCGGCTTTGCTAATCGTCAAAAAGCCAGGGTATTCTGATTTGGTGGTTAAATGCCCTTGCGCCGGAATGACTTATGCTATCAGTCCGGTCATGAAAAATCTGGATGGGATGCGAGTCGTTTTAAATTGGGGGGCTGAACCCGCTGACTTGGATTCGCATATTGTCTTTCCAAATAACCATATTTATTTTTCCAATATGACCGGTACGGATGCGTTGTTGGATGTCGATGACACTACCAGTTTTGGCCCAGAGACCATTACCCTAGAACGTAAACGTGATGGTGAACGCTATGTTTATGCGGTGCATAATTTTTCTGATGGTAGCGAACCCCATTCTAAGCGTTTATCCGCCAGCCAAGCCAAGGTGTTTGTTTATGTTGGGCAAACTTTGATTAGAACCTATTATGTCCCTAAAAATCAGGAGGGAAACTTATGGACGGTATTTGCCGTAACCGAATCCGGCGATTTTCAAGATTTTAATACCATTAAAGGCGTAACCAGTCATGAGCGACTGCAAACCTCAGAATTCCAAGGGATTATCGACCATTCCGAAGTACAGGTCGCCGACTACAGCGCCGCCAGCCAAGACGTCGCAAAAAATATAAATAAACAAGGTGAGCAGGCTTACCATGCCGGACATTACGATGAAGCCATCCACTTATATCAAGAAGCAATTGAATTGGATGGCAATTACGGTCAGGCTTATAGCAATTTAGGCTTGGCTTTCCAAAAAGCGGGTAATGTTGCCGAGGCACTTTGGGCCAACAGAAAAGCGATCGCCTTGGCTGACGGTTCGACGGCAGCAACGGTGCGAGCAAGTTCGCATTACAACAACGGCAAGATTTACGAAGATGCCGGACAATGGAATGACGCCCTCCGCGAATATCACTATGCCAAGCGTGAAAAGTCCAATCCGGTTTACGATAAAGCAATAAAACGTATGCAACAAAAAGGCGCGCGGTAATGACGCGATGTCTTTCGGTGTTGGCGTTAAGTGCCGCAGTGTTGTTTATGAACAACGCAGCGGCGGCGACTTCTGCCGGTCCTGCGGTGGTTGCTAAAGCGGATAGGCTGCTTTGGCACGAGCCAATCAATTCTCAACAGGGTTTTGATAAGGCTTCCCGCGCCGCTTTGCTGGTTTATGTGATTGCTATCCAAGACATGCAAAAATGGTCTGACTCTACGATGTTGGCGAATTTCAAGATAAAAAGCATCAATCGGGCATCAGTTGATAAATGGATCAACCATGAACTGGCGCTATCCCTGCGGAATTACCAAAAAGCAGCAACCGATTGTGTTCGTGAGGACTGGACGTGTTTAGATGCGGTTGCCAACGTTATGGATTTATTAATAGAGGCGGAAGCTACGCAAGAGAAAATACCGGCGGCTTTAAAAGCATGGCAAGCGAATCTGGCGGATTTTTCTCGCGCTTATCTTTCCGAGCAGCTGCGTTTAGCGGCCTTATTTCCTAAAGTGAGCAGCGAGATTGATCGTTTCAATGATAATGAATGGACGGGAGACGCGCTTGCCGATCGCCAGTTTTTTCTCAGTTTTGATGACGGTCCCAGTGCTGTTAATGGCAATACTGATGAAGTGTTAGCGATGTTGGCGGCAAATCAAAAAAACGCGGTGTTTTTTGTATTAGGGGAAAATTTCCAAAATCGTCTGCAAAAAACGAATGCGCTGACATTGGCGGGAATTTACCAGCAACAATGTGTGGCATCGCATGGTTGGGAACATCAATCTCATGCCAAATGGCATTCGTGGCAAGATTCCATCAAACGTAGCCAAGTTTTATTAAATTCGGTGCTCACCAAAGATAATTTATTACCTTTATTCCGCCCCCCTTATGGACAGCGTAAAGCGGATAGCGGGGCATTTTTTCAGTCTTTGGCTTTGCAAGTTGCGCTGTGGAATCTGGATTCTCAAGATTGGAACACACAGGTGAATGCGGACGATATTGTCAATCGCATGTTGACACTGATGTTGATTAAACGCCACGGAGTATTGTTGTTTCATGACGTGCATCCCAAAGCCAAAGTCGCTTTACCTAAGCTATTCCATCAGCTTGGGGAGGCGGTGAGCTGGGAAGACTGTCATCTCTTGGTGAAAAAATGATACCGTCCGCAAAATAAACTACCTACATTTGCATAGACCGCTGGCTGAGCGGAGTCGAAGCCAACGGTGATTTATTATTTCCATGAATCAACGATTCGTTGCAATCCCTAAAAACAGTCGCTAAAGTTCAGCGTCACAAATTATCATCGATTCAATAATGAGAGGGCTACTATGAAAATTCGGGTTTATTGGCTGTTATTATCAATACTGTTTTGTTTCCCAGCACTGGCCGCCGATATGGATCGAATTGCTGTGCAAAAGCGCTTGTCTACTGCTGATAAAGCACATCCTGCTGATTTACGTCGCAAGGATCTAACCGGGTTGGATTTATCCGGTCTGGATTTTAAAAATGCCGATTTATGGGGTTCAGATTTGCGCCGTGCCAATTTGAGCAACAGTGATCTATCAGGACTGAATCTGGATTTGACCGTCATGTCAAAAATCAATCTTTCTGGTGCCAATCTTTCTAATACCAGCATTTTTGGCGTGCATCTGGGCGGAGCTGATTTAAGTAACGCTAATTTGAGTGGTAGTCGGTTTATTGCCAATTTGGACCGTTCCAATCTTAGTGATGCCAATTTAACTGATGCCAATTGGGGAGTTGATATGCAGAATCAGCCGATGGGGTTGATGCGGGTTAGTCTTAACCATGTTAATTTATCGAGAGCCAATTTGACCAACGCCAACCTTAATCGTGCTCTGCTGCGACATGCTAATCTGTCTGGCGCTATACTGAAAAATACCGTACTGTTTGGCGTCGATCTTGCCGGTGCAGATTTATCCGGCGCGGATTTATCGGGAGCGGATTTATCTGGCAGCCTACTGGAGGACACTAATTTTACCGGTGCAGATTTGTCGGGCACCTTGTTTTCAGGTATTAAAGATAAAGCCATGCTGAAAGGCTTAAACGCTAGCAAACACGTTGAGGCGGCTATATTTAAAGAATAAGGCTACCAATTAAGACGGGCCAGTTTTAGGGTTAAAGCCGTTTGCTGAGCGGAGTCTAGGCGACACTGGCTTTGATTTCGCTCGGCCAGCGTTCGTTTTTAGTGCGTCAACAGCATTAAATTTAATCGTTCCGCCTTAAGTGAGCCGCCCTTTTTTGACATTACGTTTTTTTAGGTAAAAATAGTCACTAAAATTGGCAACCAGTCGTTAAGCAATGCGTATTTACGAACAACACATCTCATGATTTTACAAAACGAATTTGTTAACTGGTTCAGGTCTTCGTCACCCTACATTCATGCTCATCGAAATAAAACGTTTGTTATTTCTTTCGGTGGTGAAGCGGTGTTGGCCGCCGATTTTTATCATCATGTTCACGATTTTGCTTTGCTTAACAGCTTGGGTATTCGACTGGTTCTGGTGCATGGCATACGTCCACAAATCGACTTGCGTCTTAATAAGCTGGATGTTGCTTCGAAGTTTAATAATAATTTGCGTATTACCGATGATTTGGCTTTGCAGTGCGTAAAAGAGGCGGCAGGTCTGGTTCGTGTCGAAATTGAAGCTTTATTGTCTTTGGGGTTAGCAAATTCGCCGATGGCCGGCGCTAAAATAAAAGTCGCTTCTGGCAATTTTGTTACCGCTAAACCACTAGGCGTAATTGATGGTGTTGATTATTGCCATACCGGTGAAGTACGCCGTATCGATAGTGCGGCTATTCATCAGCAGCTGGATCAAGATAATGTGGTATTAATTTCGCCGATAGGCTATTCGCCGAGTGGTGAAGTTTTTAATTTGTCCTCAGAGCAGGTTGCCACTGCCGTTGCCATAGAGTTAAAGGCTGAAAAGCTTATATTATTGACGGAACAAGATTGCTGTAGCCCTGATGGTGGAGAAGCTATTCAGCAAATGACTACGACTGAAGTTAGTGTCTTTTTGGAGCAGTATCCTCAATTATTAGATTCAATTAGTCAGCCACTTAGAGCAGCGATTCAAGCCTGCCAAGCCGGGATAGCGCGAACACACCTTATTAATCGAATCCAGAATGGCGCCTTGTTGCTTGAATTGTTTACCCGTGATGGTATTGGCACATTAATCAGCTCAACGCCCTTTGAAGAGTTGCGTCCTGCCGTTTTGAACGACATTGGCGGCATTTTGGAATTGATCAAACCGCTGGAACAGCAAGGTATTCTGGCGAAACGCTCCCGAGAAAAAATTGAAATGGAACTTGCTGATTACATTGTGATTGATCGTGATGGTCTTATTATCGGTTGTCTTGCACTGCATCCTAATCAACAGCGGCAGTTCGGGGCACTGGCTTGTCTTGCCGTGCATCCTGAATATCAGCGATCGGCTCGCGCAAATCGTCTGCTGGACTATGCTTATCGCAAAGCCAGATTACTCAATCTGAAAAAATTATTTGTTTTATCGACGCAAACCATGCACTGGTTTATCGAGCGGGGATTTTTGTCGTCAGATATTAACAGCCTTCCTGAGCCGTTAAAGGCTCTTTATAGTCCACAAAGAAACTCTAAAGTGCTTTGTAAAAATCTTGAATAGACCAATATGACCAACCCATCCGATTGCCTATCAATATTACAATTAACTGATTTACACATTCTTGCCGATCAGGATGCGACACTATTGGGGATTAATACGACCTATTATTTTGATGCGGTTTTGGCACAGGCTTTTGCCGAACATCAGACGTTTGATTTAATCTTGCTGACCGGTGATCTTGCTCAGGATGCGGTAATTGACAGTTACCAGTATATTCTGAAAAAGATGGCTTCTTTGAGTATACCTTGCCTTTGTTTACCAGGTAATCATGATGATGTCTCATTAATGCAGCAGGTTTTCGATACTGACCTAATTAGCTGTCGTAAGCAATTGGTGTTGAATGACTGGCAAATTATCAGTTTGAATAGTCAGATACCGGGTTCGGAAGGGGGATGTTTGGCGGCTGTTGAATTAACTCATCTTGAAAGTTGCCTGCGCGAGTTTCAAGATAAACATACCTTAATTGCAGTGCATCATCATTGTGTAAAAAGTAATAGTGTTTGGATGGATACAATGATGATAGAAAACAGCGATGAGTTTTTAGCATTAATAAGAAAATATCCCGCTGTAAAGTTGATTGTCAACGGACACATTCATCAATCTATGGATAAAATTATCGGTTCGGTTCGTGTATTAGGAACACCATCGACCTGCTTTCAATTTAAACCTGAAAGCAGGGAGTTTGGCATCGATAACACTTCTCCTGGCTATCGAACAATACACTTGAGTGCAGATGGACGAATAGAAACCGATGTTTTTCGCTTATCTGAGCCATTAGCGGGATTACAAATGGATACTCAAGGTTATTAGGGTTGAGTGGATTTGTCTTTGTGTTTTTTCGTGAAACAACAGTCTGTTTTAATCGCTATGCCATTTGTTGTCAGGATGACACCTAACTCGCTCATCGCTTTCTGGTAAACCTTGCGTTTGAAGTACACCACATCGTTAAGCGGCTCCCAATAATCTACCCAGCGCCAACTGTCAAATTCCGGTTTCGCGCATAGATCAAAACGGACATTGGTGTCGGCTGTTATTAAACGTAATACATACCAGATTTGTTTTTGACCGATACATAACGGCAATGAATTCTTGCGTATATAGCGATCTGGTAGCTGATACCTTAGCCAATAACGTGTTCTTCCAAGTATTTGTACATGCTGTTTTTGTAGCCCGGTTTCTTCCCACAATTCTCGATACATCGCTGCTTCAGGGTCTTCATTCTGATTAATTCCTCCTTGCGGGAACTGCCATGCGTTCACGCCCATCCGTTTTGCCCAAAACACGCGACCCTCGTCATTGCAAAGGATGATCCCGACATTGGGCCGGTATCCTTTAGAGTCTATCATGTTAAAACCTGTGTTTATCTAAGTCTTACCTAAATCCAGCGTGTGATATAGTGTGATCAGGTAAGTAGTTTGTAATATTCCGCATTGTTCCATAAAAAAAGTGCTTATGCCAGAGCCGTGCATAGCCTTTTCATAATTACTTCTGACAGGATTAGTATGAGTTTAGCGATTTTTGATTTGGATAACACATTGATAGGCGATGACAGTGACTATTTGTGGGGACAGTTCCTTGTTGATCAAGGTGTCGTCGATAAGGCACAGTACGAAAATGCAAACGCAAAATTTTATGATCAATATAAACAGGGCACATTGGATATTTTTGAGTTTTTGCGCTTCTCCCTACAACCTTTGGCTGAAAACGATGTTCGGCAACTGTATCAATGGCGAGCGCAATTTATACAAGACGTTATTACGCCAGTGCTACTTAAGCCGGCACAACAATTAATTGATAAACATAAGGCGCAAGGCGATACCTTGTTGGTTATTACGGCAACGAATCGTTTTGTCACCGAGCCAATAGTCCAGTTGTACGGTATTACTAATTTACTGGCAACCACGCCTGAATTTGTCGATGGCAGATTTACGGGGGCGATTATTGATATTCCTTGTTTTCAGGAAGGTAAAGTAACGTTACTGGAAAACTGGTTGGAAAGGTCAGGTGAGACCATGCAAAACAGTTGGTTTTACAGCGACTCTCATAATGATTTGCCCTTACTAAAACGGGTTGATAATCCGGTGGCTGTTGATCCTGATGAAAAATTGACTGCGTTTGCTAAATCTTCCAGGTGGCCGGTAATCAGCTTAAGAAACGACGAATGCCCGCCGCATCATTTCTAAAAATAGTAATTTTAAGCCCATTGCTTATACGCTTTGAAGCAATCAAAGCAACTGGACTCATAAGCACAACATCAGTTAGTATTTCATTGATTTTCTTATCTTAGTTTTTAGATAACGAAGGTCATTATAACTATAAAGCCGGGGGAGTATATGCAAACATATTTAGCGATTATTGACAAAATCATTCTTGAAAATGGTTGGTACAATTTTGTTTTTTTTGCAGCAATAGGCATTTTTATTGCCAGTATGTTGCTGTGTTTAGTGATAAGAGCGCGTTATCGAAGCAAGGTGGTTAGTCTTGATGCCGAATTGACACAAGAACGCGCTATTCATGCACAGGAGCGTATGCAGTTAAGTGATGATCTTAATGTTGCGCATGAAAAAATACAGCAGCAGGAAGGCGATTTAACCAATCAAGTCAGTCGTATTGAACAGATCGAGAGTGAGAAACAGGCTGCTCAAGTCGGTGCAGCACGTACCGCTAAACTTGAAGGCGAGATTCAGCAGCGTAATCAGTATTTGCTTGAATTACTGAATACCTTTGAAAAAGACCTTGAGCTTGTAACCGATGGGCAAATGGCAGTTGATGTGACGGATACCGATAACTTATGGCAAAGGCATCGTGCTGTTATGGCTGAATTAACTAATCGTTTGCAAACTGAAGAACGCCGATGTTCAGAGTTGGAGCAGATTCTACAGACTGGTCAAACCATGCTTGCTGAAAAAGAAGCGGTACTAGAGGCGCTGAGGCAAAGCATCAACGATCAAGTTGCTCATATTGCTAAAACAGAACAGGATTTTGTCGTACAGCTTAACAACGCTGATACTGCATTGTTAAGACTTCAGACAAAATATCGAGTCTATAAGAAGTATTTTGGTGGGTTGGCGTGGGGGCGGATGCAAGTTTTTAATGAATTAAATCTGGCCGTACACCGGATACATCAATTAGATGTCGGTTTGGAAACTAAAGCTGTTCCTGTTGAAGCGATAACGCCGCAGGATGAGCCGCAGATTATTGAAGTGCTTGAGTCTACAACAGTAGCCCAAGAAGTGCATTCTGAAATTCAACATGAAGAGCTACAGTTCACTTCGGTACCTGAGAAAAGTAACGCCGCAAATCCATTTGCACGTTTTGTTTCTGCTTTGAAAACCGATTTTGGGCTGAGTAAGCAGCCGTCTGAAAAAGTTGAGGTAGGCGATGAACAAGCAGCAGAGCCACAAGAAGTTTATGTTGAGCCGATAACGCAACAGGATGAGCCGCAGATTATTGAAGCAGTTGTACTTGCCGAGGTGATTCAACCTGAACGTGCTGAAATTCAAAATGAAGAACATCTACTAACTCCGGTGCCAGAGCAAAGCAAAGCGGCAAATCCTCTATTGGCACGTTTTGTTAAGGCCGTAAAGACTGATTTTGGACTTAGTAAGCCCCGGGCCCCAGAGAAAATTGAAGAGCTAGAAACAAAACAGATTGATCAAGATGACATTCAACCACGGGCTGAAACATTGGTTGCCATTGAAGAAGTTCAGGTGAAGCCTTCCGTTATCAATACGGTGTTAGAAAAAGCCGAGAACTTGCCTCAAGGTATTAAAGGACAATGGTTGAATTTTTTCAAAAAACAAACCCATGATGAACAGCCATTACCCGATGAATCAAGTATCGAAGAGATCAATACGGCGATACCTGAGGCTGCCGATATCGCGCCAAACGCCAAGACGGTACAAGACCAGTTGAATGGTTTCTATCAAAAGTTAAAACTGTTTGGTCGCTAAACCATAGGCAGGTTGATGCTGTCGATTCAACCTGCCACCAACTTATGCGATTAATTTGTAATATTCATTTTCGGATATAATATCGGCATTATCTTCAACACGATCAAGATATACTTTTCCGTCCAGATGATCGCATTCGTGCTGAAATATCCTCGCCACAAAACCATCCAGTTTTAATTCTCTAAACACACCTTGTAAATCAGTATATTGAGCTACGATCGATTGATAACGAGGCACCAGTGCGCGTATTGATGGAATACTCAAGCAGCCTTCCCAACTTTTTTCTTTAACATCCGATAGTGCCTGAAAAGCAGGGTTAAGCATTATAGTTGGCGCCATGATTGGGGCATAAGGATAACGGCGGGTAGGGCGCGATGCGACGATGATGATACGTTTTGACACATTGACTTGCGGAGCCGCAATGCCAACCCCCTGAGTCGCCATCATGATTTTTTCCATGCGGTCTATCGTCTGCCGAATGTCAGCGGCATGGGGGGTGTCGACCGCTATTGCGTGTTCCCGCAAGATTTTTGCCCCTAGTTGGACGCAATAGGTCTCTGCTTCAGTCATGGTTAAGCCTGTATTTCATTTAAGAGTAGGGTTTGTGCCTGTATTGAATCTTCATTTTCTGGATGCGGTGCACGTTGATAGCTGCCATCTGCTTGTAACAGCCAGACCTGGGTATTATCTTTTAAGTACAGCTCTAGGTCGTGCAAAATACGTGTTGATAATTTTTTGCTTTCAATCGGAAAGCAGATTTCCACGCGCTTAAACATATTGCGATTCATAAAATCGGCACTTGATGCGTA
>CANNKH010000067.1 GCA_947504985.1 Methylococcaceae bacterium
GCGCCAAAACTTGTTGTTCTCGGCTACTTTTTCTGAAGATATACGCAAATTAACAACGGGTTTGCTAGTCAATCCAATTAAGATTGAAGTCGCGCCGCCTAATGTGGCCGCCGAAACCGTTGAGCAAATGGCTTACCTTTGTAATAAGACTGAAAAGGCGACATTGCTTTGCCATTTGATAAAAACCAATAACTGGCAGCAAGTGCTGGTGTTTACAACGACTAAACACGGTGCTAATCGACTCACTGAAAAACTCAATAATGTCGATATTAAAGCGGCGGCGATTCACGGCAACAAAAGTCAAGGTGCGCGTACCAGTGCGTTGGCAGGCTTTAAGGCCGGTGAAATCAGGGTGTTGGTGGCTACCGATGTCGCCGCCCGGGGTATCGATATTGCGCTGTTGCCGCATGTGATTAATTATGAATTGCCAAAAGCACCTGCTGATTATGTGCATCGCATTGGTCGTACCGGTCGCGCTGGTGAAGAAGGTCAGGCGATTGCGCTGGTATCGCATGATGAACTCGGCGCGTTGCGGGACATTGAGAAATTGACGGGTAAACCCATTAATCGGCAACACATCGTCGGCTTTGAAGCCAGTGCCATTGCCCCGGCGGTTGCTCCCGAAGCGCCTCGGATACCGCCGCCGAGCAGACGTCAAAACCCATCACGCCGACCTGCCAACGCCGCTAGCCCAAAGCCCCGGTCGGGCAATCGCATTTAAACGGTTGGGGTTGCTAGGCAGCTATGAATACGGCTGAAGCTATGGCAAGTCTTGCCTTGCAGATTAAACAATGGGGGCAAGCGTTAGGTTTTCAGCAAGTCGGCATAATCGACACCGATTTGTCGGTAGCAGAAACATATTTGCAACATTGGCTGGCGCAGGATTTTCATGGCGAAATGGACTATATGCAGCGGCATGGTATAAAGCGCAGCCGGCCTGAAGCGTTACATGCGGGGACGCTCCGTATCATTTCTGTGCGTATGGATTATTTGCCAGAATCCTCACCAACTATGAAGCAGGCGCTGGATGATCCGTCTGCGGCGTATATTTCCCGTTATGCGTTAGGGCGCGATTATCACAAACTAATGCGTCAACGATTGCAAAAACTGGTCGATAAAATTCAGATTGCAGCAGCTGATCTGGTTAATTCAGAAACGGTAATGCGCGTATTTGTTGATAGCGCTCCTGTTTTGGAAAAAGCTATTGCCGAGAAAGCTGGTCTGGGTTGGATCGGCAAACATAGCAATCTGATTAATCGCAAAGCCGGCTCGTGGTTTTTTCTGGGTGAAATCTATTGTTATCTGCCGTTACCTGTTGATACTCCGGCGACAGCGCATTGCGGCGCGTGTGTCGCCTGTTTGGACATCTGTCCCACGCAAGCGATCGTCGCGCCGTATCAAGTGGATGCCAGACGTTGCGTATCGTATTTGACTATTGAACTGCACGGCGCTATTCCTGAACCGCTACGACCGTTAATAGGCAACCGAATTTACGGTTGTGATGATTGCCAGCTTATTTGTCCGTGGAATCGCTTTGCGCGTTTGTCGGATGAAAAAGATTTCAAGCCCAGGCATCAGCTTAATACGCAACAATTGCTGGAGGTATTCGCTTGGGATGAGCAGACTTTTTTAAGTAAAACTGAAGGCTCGGCAATACGTCGTATTGGTTATCAACGCTGGCTTAGAAATGTTGCGGTGGCGTTGGGTAATGCCCCTTTCTCTGTGCAGATTATTGAGGCGTTAACCAGGTATTGCGGGCATCATTCAGACTTGGTTAGAGAGCATGTGCAATGGGCTTTACGGCGACATCAATGATTTAATATAAGCCCGTCCACGCGTAAGCATAAGTACAGGGAGTACTTATTCCGGTACATACGGCTAGAGAGTCGCAATCCTGTCAAATTTCGTTAATAATGACGACCTTTTTTCTGTCATAAGTTGAATAGCATTACCCCATGAAGCTGGAAAAAATCAAACTGTCGGGTTTTAAATCCTTTGTTGATACCACGGTCATTCCTATTTCCGGAAATTTAACGGCGATTGTCGGGCCGAATGGTTGCGGTAAGTCCAATATTATTGATGCGGTGCGTTGGGTGATGGGTGAAAGTTCAGCCAAACATTTACGCGGTGGCAGTATGGCTGATGTCATCTTTAACGGTTCTTCAGGACGTAAACCGGTCAGTACTGCGTCGGTGGAGCTGGTGTTTAATAATACTGAAGGCAAGTTGGGTGGTGAATATGCCCAATACGATAGCATTGCCATCAAGCGGCAAGTTAGCCGTGACGGTCAGTCGTTGTTTATGCTCAATGGTTCGCGCTGTCGACGTAAAGACATTACTGATTTATTTTTAGGTACGGGATTAGGTTCAAGAAGCTATGCGATTATTGAGCAGGGCACCATTTCCAGAATGGTTGAAGCCAAGCCCGATGAGTTAAGAGTTCATATCGAAGAAGCGGCGGGTATCTCCAAATATAAGGAGCGGCGCAGTGAAACTGAAACTCGTATGAAGCACACGCGCGAAAACCTGGAACGGCTCGATGATGTGCGTGAAGAGGTGGACAGGCAACTTAAGGCGCTGCAAAAGCAGGCAGATAAAGCCGAAAAATATACCGTGCTAAAAAAGCAGGAGCGCCAGTTCAAGCTGGAGTTACTAGCGATGCGCTGGCGCACTTATCATCAAGCAGCGCAAGTTTTAGAAACTAATCTTCATAGTGTAGCCGCCGAGCATAACCGCTTGTTTGTCGCGTTGCGTGACCTTGACAGCCAAATAGAGAGGCAACGCGCTGAGCATAAAAATTTGCAACAGCAGCTTAATGGGACGCAGGGCGATTATTATGCCGTATCGGCCGAGGTGGGTTCACTTGAGCAGGCCATCAAACACCATCAAACCAGTCATGAAGAGACGGTTCAGGAAATGAGCCGAACCCAGTTGCAATTAGCACAAATCAATACTGAGTTGGAAGCGGATGTTGACACGCTTGAAACATTAAAACAGGACGTTTTGATTGCTGACGATAGTTTGGAATATGCGCAGGAACGCTACGATGAAGGTCTGCAACGTCAGCAGGAAGCGCAACAGCAACGTTTGTCCTGGCAGCAACAATGGGATGCTTACCGCACCGAAAGTGCCAAATATAACGGACAGGCCGAAGTACAGCGGGTAAAAACTGTGCAATTGGAAAATCAAAATCGCCTGTTGCAAAGTCGTCTCGATAAATTGCAGGTTGAGCGTGATGAGTTGTCGGCAGGTGATTTGCAGAACGAGATCGATACGCTGGATAGCAGTATTGAAATGCTTGAAGAGCAGCGTGAGGTGTTGTATAGCGAGTTTGAAGCCTTGCAGCAGCATATTCGTGAACAGCGCCAACAAATCAAGCGTTGCCATGACGAATTACACCAACATCGTTCGGAGTTGCAACACGTTAAAGGCAAAATCACCTCGCTGGAATTATTGCAGCAACATGCGATGGGTAAGGATAATAAACATCTGCAAGCGTGGTTAGTATCGGTCAATTTGGATAACCATCAGCGTTTGGCGGAATTTCTGGAGGTTGAAGCGGGATGGGATACAGCGGTTGAAACGGTGCTGAACAGCTACCTGGAAGCGGTTTGTGTCGATAGTATTGAGCCGCTCATGCAAGGTTTGCAGGCTTTAACGGGCGAATCACTGATTTTGTTTGAAAGCGGTAGGGCGGATTCGCCGCTAGGCAATCCGCCACTATCGGGCGTACCGATAGATGCAGCGATGGGCGTACCTAGGGTGGTTTGCTATCGCGAAACCACCCTACAGCCCTTGCTGGATAAGGTTTCTTCAGCGTGGCAACTTACATCGTTACTGTCAGGTATTTATTGTGCTGATGATTATGCAACCGCCCGGCAAGTATCCGCCCAGCTTAAAGAGACTGAATCAGTTATTACGCACGATGGGACTTGGTTTGGTACCAACTGGTTAAAAATAAGTCGGACTAAAGACAGTAAAACCGGTGTCTTGCAACGTGAAAAAGACACGCGTTTGCTAAAGCTGCGGCATGAAGAATTGCAATCGGTCATTGATCTATTGGAAGCGCAGATAGAACATGCGGAAGCGGATTTGAAAGCCGCTGAAAACCAGCGGGAATCATTGCAGCAGCAGCATAATCGTTTAGGCTCTGAATTATCGCTTAAAAATTCGGAATTTAGCGCTCAGTCGGCGCGGTTAGAACAGCAACAACGCCGTTGGACGCAAATTAGCAATGAGCTTGATGATATTGGTGATGAACTTGCAGAAAACAGCGAGACTATCGCGGGGGCACGCTGGTTACTGGATGAGGCAGGGCAAATTATTGCCGAGCAGGAACAACAAAAACAGCGTCTGGAGGATGAAAATTTACAGCTGCAAACTGAACATCAGCACATCGAATTTGCCGTCAATGAATCTAGGCAACAGGTTTATAGCATCAAGGCGAAGCTTGACAACTTACGTTCATCAGCACAAACGACGGAAAAACAGATTATGCGCTTACAAAGTCAACACGCGTTAGCGACTGAACGTTTTGTCGCACTAGAAAATAAATTGCAGCAAACGCTTGCGCCGATGGCGGATGAAAAAAACCAATTGGAACAAAAGCGTGCTGATAAAACGCAGCTAGAAACCCGGTTAAAAGAGCAGCGTAAGTTTCAGGAAAATAGCGAAATAGCAATAACGTTGTCTCAGGAAGAACATACCCGAGTACAACGGGCGTTGGATAGCCAAAAAGAAGCCTTGGATAAGCTCCGCTTTGAGTTGCAGGAAAGCCATGTGCGTCAGCAAACCGTCAACGAGCAACTTAAAGAAATCGATGCCGAGGCAGAAGCAGTGCTGAAAAATTTACCGGAACACGCCGATGAAGGGCATTGGAAAAAAACTGTGGATGATTTATTCGGACAAATTGAGCGGCTGGGTACGATCAATTTGACGGCGATTGAAGATTATAAGGCGCAAGCTGAGCGCATGAAATTTCTTGATGAACAACATGCCGATTTAATTACGGCATTGCAAACGCTGGATCAGGCCATTAGTAAAATTGATAAAGAAAGCCGGTTACGTTTTAAGGAAACATTCGATAAAATAAACAGCGGCTTGCAAGAAAAATTTCCCAAATTGTTCGGTGGCGGACAAGCGTATCTGGAATTGACAGACCAGGATCTGCTGGAGTCTGGTGTAAATATTATTGCCAGACCGCCAGGCAAACGGAACAGCTCTATCCATTTACTATCGGGTGGTGAGAAAGCACTTACTGCCGTGGCGTTGGTGTTTTCAATTTTTGAGCTGAATCCCGCGCCTTTTTGTTTGTTAGATGAGGTCGATGCGCCGCTGGATGACGCTAATGTCGGGCGGTTTTCAAAAATGGTGGAAGAAATGTCGGCATCAGTGCAGTTTTTATATATTTCACATAATAAGGTTACAATGGAAATTGCAAAGCAGTTGGCAGGCGTGACAATGAAAGAGCCGGGCGTGTCCCGAATGGTCGCAGTTGATATTGAAGAAGCAGTGAGTCTGGCGGAAATCTAATGGATAAAGAATTATTGAGAGTAGTGATTATTGCAACCGGTTTGCTTATTATTATGGGCATGTTGGCATGGCATTTTTTAAAAAATAAAAAATTCTCGCAAGGCATGGGATTTTTTGCTGAACAGGATTATACCGGCAACATTAATGAGTCACTGGTTATCAATGATGATTTTGATGGGCGTGATGATTTTGAGATAACGCCAGTAGAAAAATCAGCTGAATCGGTAGCTTCGTTGTTAGATGACGTTGATAACGATTTTGAATTTGACGATGAAATGGTTGAGCCAATCCCGCGTTTTGTCGCCCCTGATATTATTCAATTTAGTGTTGTTGCAAAAACAGCACAAGGTTTTAATGGTCTTGATCTGTTTAAAGCCTTTCAGATTGCGCAATTGGAATATGGTAGCCTGAAAATATTTGAGCGTCTTGATGCAAATCGCCGCGTTGATTTTGGCGTGGCTTGCTTGGTCGAGCCGGGTACTTTCCCTAACAGTGGATTAGAAGCGTTTTTCTGTCCGGGCATCGTATTTTTTATGCAGCCTGGCCTATTGGACGATGCACCAAAATTGTTTAATGACTTTCTTGAAGCCGTTAATATTGTGGCGGTCGAATTAGATGGCGATATATTGGATCATCAGAGAGAACCGCTGACCAATGCCACTATCCAATTGATACGAGAAAGTCTGTAATTTTGCCCGTAAGCCTTTATTTCCAAGACTTACTGTCAGGGGATGATAGCCATTATGCAGAAAGCCTATAGTGAGCTTGTTGCCAGCATCAATCAGTGGGATCACGAGTATTTTGTACTCGATAATCCCACGGTTTCTGATGCACAATACGATCAGTGTGTCCGCGAATTACTGGCGATAGAAGCCGAACATCCCGAGTTAATCACACCTGAATCCCCTTCTCAGCGGGTTGGCGCAAAGCCGATTGATGAATTTCAGAAAATAGAACATAGCGTAAAAATGCTATCTCTGGCCAATGCGTTTTCTTTGGAAGAAACCTACCATTTTTTTGAAAAAGCAGCCAAAGAATTGGATAAAAGTCCTGAATCCTTGATGCTTTTTAGTGAACCCAAGCTGGATGGTTTGGCTATCTCAATACATTATGATCACGGTTTGTTTAGTTATGCCGCGACACGCGGCGATGGACAAGTGGGCGAAGATGTCAGCCACAATATCAAAACCATTAAATCTGTGCCGCTGAAGCTGGCGACTAACCATCCCCCTGAAAAACTCGACGTGCGCGGCGAAGTTTTTATGCCTAAGGCGGCTTTTGAAAAGCTGAATCGTGTTGCACAACAAAACGCTAGCAAATGCTTTGTTAATCCCAGAAATGCAGCCGCTGGAACTATTAGGCAAATGAATCCTAAGATTGCCGCTGAGCGTGATTTGCAATTTATTCCTTATGGTATCGGCGACTATCACGGTGATATTGAATTTAAAACCCATTCACAAATCATGACTTATTTAACGACATTAGGCTTTAGAAAAAATCCGCATTGTTATGATTTTTCAGGCAGTTATGATGCCTTGGTAGAAAATTACCGTGTTATGGAACAAGCAAGAACAAAGCTTCCGATGGAAATTGACGGCATTGTTTATAAAATAAACGAGCTTGCCGTACAAATGGCACTTGGGTTTATCGCTCGCTCCCCCAAGTGGGCGATTGCCAGAAAATTCCCCGCACAACAAGTGACTACCCAATTGTTGGCTGTCGATTTTCAAGTAGGTCGCACCGGTGTTATAACGCCAGTAGCACGATTGGCACCGGTGTTTGTGGGCGGAGTAACGGTGAGTAATGCCACGTTGCATAATATGGATGAAATCGACAGGCTAGGCTTGTGCATCGGTGACGACATAGAAATTCACAGGGCAGGGGATGTGATTCCTAAAGTCGTTAGAGTCATCTTGCCTGGAACCCATAGAAAGCCAATCGTTATGCCTGAGCGTTGTCCCGTTTGTGATGCTGTTGTTGAAAGGACTATTGGACAAGCGGCGTTTCGTTGTACCGGGGGGTTAAGTTGTGCGGCGCAGGCGGCAGAACACATCCGTCATTATGCGTCGCGTAAATTTATGAATATCACTAATTTGGGTAGCAAGCTGATAGCGTTGCTGTACAACAAAGGCATCATTAAAACTATTGCCGATATTTATACGCTCAATATTAGTGATATTGCCGAGCTGGAAGGTCACGGTGAAAAAAGTGCACAAAATGTACTCGATTCTATTGAGGCGTCTAAATCGACCAAGTTGGGTACTTTAATCGGTGCATTAGGGATTCCCGAAGTCGGTGAGGAAGGCGCAAAAGCGATTGCTCGACAGTTTAAAAATTATCCAGCTATTGTTGCTGCTAGCTTGGATGACCTAATGCACGTGCCTGATATTGGTCCGATTATGGCTAAAAATGTGGTCGATTTTTTTAAAGATGAAAAAAATAGAGCCATTATTGCCGACCTTATTGTTGCTGGCGTTACTTGGCAAGATGAGCCGGGGGAGGCCGTTCAAGAGCAGATTCTTGCCGGACAAACTTGGGTTTTAACCGGTACCTTGTCGATACCTCGTAACGAGGCAAAGGCATTACTTGAACGACTAGGGGCGAAGGTAGCGGGTTCAGTGTCTAAAAAGACCAGCTGTGTAGTTGCTGGTCAGGAGGCGGGTTCCAAGTTGGCTAAAGCGGAGTCATTAGGTGTTAAAATCATCGACGAGGCGATGTTTGTACGGATGTTTGTTGATGACGCGCAGTAGCGCCTATCATGCTGATTTTTTGCGTGCCACGATGACGCCATCGCGGATTGGATTGATAAAGGCATCAAACGCTGGGTCGTTAAAAATTAACTGATTATGCTCAATAATAGCTTCAGTCCAGCCAGAGAAAACATCAACATAGCCCTCAACAGCTACCCTTCCGCGCCAAAGTACATTATCTGCAATATAAAGTCCGCCGGGGCGAATCCTATCTTTTGCCATCAGCCAGATTTCAGGATAATCAATCTTATCGACATCGTTATAGCAGAGGTCAAAATAACCATCCGTTGCTGCAAAAATAGTCTGAGCCATGCCTGCCCTGAAATCAATTCTGTCCCAAAGATTAGCGGCTGTCAGATATTGCTCGGCTTTGTCTTTATTGAGAAGATCGGCTTCCGTACAAATAACTTGTCCTTGCTCGCCTACCGCTTTGGCAAACCAGTACGCTGAATAACCATAACCACTGCCGAACTCAAATATACGTTCTGCATTGACAGTTTTTGCCATTATTTCCAGAAAGGTGCCGACCAGACGACCCACAATAGGGAAGTTATTTTTTTCTGCCAAGTCCTCCATTTTAGTCAATACAGGATGGTCGGATTGTCGTAACAGATTGAGTTGATAACTTTCAATAGCGGGATTAACCGGGATTAAAAAGTTTGGATTTAAAACCGTTGGGGATTGTAGTTTATCGGACATGATCTGCTCGCTCGGTAGTCGTATTGATTTGAACATTAGAGTGTCGAAGTTGGGCGCCAGAGTCAACTATAAATGTAAGTGCTGAACAGTCTCTGGCTATTCTTTGTTAAACGGGATAAAGTTTTTGCTTTAATTGCCGCTAAAAACCAGCGAATGCTTAGCGCTGGAGTCATGTGTTAAAAATGAGTCCATGTATTAAATAACAGTGAGGATAGTTCAATGAATGCTGTAGCAGCTATGAAACAATATCAACAAATCAGTATTCAAAGCGGGATAATGGACGCATCACCCCATCGTCTTGTGCAAATGCTGATGGAAGGTTTTTTGGAGCGAATTGCTTTTGCAAAGGGCAATATATTACGCAAAGAGATTGCCATGAAGGGTGAAAATATCAGTAGAGCGATTACTATAGTCAATGGCTTGCAAGCCTCGTTGAACAAAGAAGCAGGTGGTGAAATTGCCGAAAATTTAAGTAACCTTTATGACTATATGTCGCTTCGTTTGGTGATTGCAAACAGCAGTAATGATGAACGTATTTTAGATGAGGTTGCTGGTTTGATGCTGGAAATTAAAATGGGATGGGATAACATGCCCGAGCAGTTTAAAAATTAGTATTACCCTGCGTGTCGTACAAATTAATTCACACAGAGACAACTCACAAAGAGATAGCTAATGGTTAGCTCTGGAATAGTTGCTCTTAAAAAATCATTGGTTTTTTCAGTATGATAGACAACATTATTGATCTTCAAGAATTAATAGCCATGAGTCGCATTATGCTTGATAAGGCTCAAGAGGATGCTTGGGACGAGGTGTTTTCAATGGAAGAAAAACGACGTGAATGGATAAGTGCGTATTTTTTAGAGCCTGCCCAGCAAGCTGCTACGGCGCTTGTTGCTGAAGGAATTCAGGAAATAATCGCGATAGATAACGAAATTATGACATTAGGTACGCAAAAAAAACTGGAGCTAGGATTGGCACTACAAAAGATGGATCAAGGAAAAAAAGCGGTGAAGGCTTATACGTCATAGTCAAGATCTCCCCAGTTACTAAAGTGCAATAATCTGCTTGTTTGTCCTGTATTCTCTCAACCAAAGCCGTGATCAATGTTGACATCACCCGCGATTTATTCATAATCGAATCTCTACGCTACTGCGGAACAACAAACCATAAAAAAGGAAATCTACCATGAAAAACTCAAAAATTAGCTTAGCTTTTGTCGGCGGAATCTTATTAGCCGGGTGTGCCAGCCAAACAGGATGGACACCAACAGTTGATTCATACAATGATCCTAATGCCTATCGGATTAATCAGGATATGGCAGAATGTAGACAGCTTGCTGAAAGCGCCTCTGGCGGTACTGCCAAAGAAGCGGCTATAGGCGCAGGTGTTGGCGGTTTAGTCGGTGCAGCGGGTGGAGCTATTGTCGGTGCATTTACAGGAAATCCAGGTGCCGGTGCGGCGATAGGTGCAGCCGCAGGTGGTTTTGGTGGTGCAGCCAAGCAAGGTTTTAGCGCTGAAGATAAATATAAAAATGCTTATAACAACTGTATGACTGGTCGTGGTCATCGTGTTGTCAGATAATTTCTGATAAAGACTTGGCTTTACGACGATTGTGATGGCTCTAGTTTTAGCGGTTGAAACTGGAGCTTGCCAGAAAAGATTGCCTCGGTAACTTTATCTTGGGGTGATGGGATGGAAAAATAGTGGCGTTATCAGCTGTCATGTTATTTCATGTGCTGGATGATACTGAGGTGAACTCCAGCGCATGGGTTCAAAGTTTATACTTTTATATTTCCCGACTTATTCTTTCTTTTTGATCATCGCCGTTTTTTATCTTCGTGCGTTGGTCTTGTGCAGACGTTGCAATGCAACGCCTCTACTACGCTTGCTAATATTTTGACTTCTTGTTGTTATGAAATTTAATTTACTAAATACAGACGGCCACGCCCGGCGTGGACGGCTGACGTTTGCGCGTGGCGAGGTGGAAACCCCTATTTTTATGCCGGTGGGTACTTATGGCGCGGTTAAATCATTGACACCTGATGACTTAACCAGTATCGGTGCGCAAATTATCCTTGGTAACACCTTTCATTTAATGTTGCGTCCAAGCACCGCCGTTATTAAAGCGCACGGTGATTTACATGATTTTATGCGCTGGCAAAAACCTATTTTGACCGACTCTGGTGGCTTTCAGGTATTCAGTTTAGGCGCATTAAGAAAAATAACTGAGCAAGGGGTTACTTTTCAGTCGCCGATTAATGGTGCCAAAATTTTTATGGGGCCCGAAGAATCTATGCAAGTGCAACGGGAGCTGGGTTCAGATATTGTTATGATTTTTGACGAATGCACACCGTATCCGGCAACCGTGCAAGAGGCCGCCGATTCGATGCGCCTATCGTTGCGCTGGGCTGAACGCAGTAAACAAGCACATGGCGATAATCCGAACGCTTTGTTTGGCATTGTGCAAGGCGGTATGTATGAGCATTTACGCCAGGAATCAATCCATGGGCTGGTCGATATTGGTTTTGATGGCTACGCGATTGGCGGCTTGTCAGTCGGTGAGCCTAAAGATGAAATGATGGCGACGCTGGACGTTGTACATACCAAAATGCCCGTTGATAAACCACGTTATTTAATGGGGGTTGGTACACCAGCAGATTTAGTTGAAGCGGTGCAACGCGGTATTGATATGTTCGATTGTGTCATGCCGACGCGTAACGCTCGCAACGGACATTTATTCACCCATTTTGGCGTAGTGAAAATCCGTAACAGTCAGTATGAATTCGACAACCGCCCATTAGATGAAGAATGTGCTTGTTACACGTGCCAGAATTATTCCCGTGCTTATTTACGACATCTGGACAAATGCCAGGAAATGCTGGGTGCCAGATTAAATACAATACACAACCTCTATTATTATCTAAGTCTGATGAAAGGCTTGCGTGATGCGATAGAAAAGCAACAGATGGCTGCTTTTGTTAA
>CANNKH010000068.1 GCA_947504985.1 Methylococcaceae bacterium
TAAAGTGTATTTACAACAATACCTCGCTATCCATGAATGGGCTCACAACATCAAAAAAACGACTATGGAATTTCTTAGGATTTTATGTGGCATCACACAATTCGCCACATGAGCCAAAAAGCAAATGGAAGCGGCAAATCAGTGGTTGGCGGGAGCCGTTTCTGTTGGTGATGCCTTGCCTTTGCCCATGCCAGCCAACCTAGGCGTAGATTTAAAAGCAGCACAAGTTATCCCCATTCCCCTGTCCTTGGGGACACCTAAACCAAGCGGACAAAAAACACCGTGTCCGTGGTGGGCCAAAGCGGGTCAGAGTGTTGATTTTATTACGCATGATAACGGTAACACCTACGACGGCCTGGATAAAGCCCCGGTACCTAAAGACCGACCTAAACTCAAACGACCCGGCACCCGACAATTCCTTTACCGCCCTGATGCGAAAACTGCCTGGCAACGCTATACGCCAACCATTGAAGTGCGCATGCGCGTCAATTTGAAAATGCGTGACAGTGATGGCAAACCCGGTCTTTTCTCCCACGAAGAAATTGCCGAAAAGACGCAGTTCATTAGCGACCTACGGTTTAACGATACTAAAAGTGCAGAAGCTTTCGCCAAAGACTGCCGCGACTTGCTCACTCAGGATGCCTGGCTACGTATCGGGCGCGAAGGACGGCCTGTCCGCGTGGTGCAGGCAATCTGGCTTGATCCAAAAGATCAAACCCTAAGCTTTGATGACGATTGGCGGCTGACCTTAACGAGCGACACGATCCTACGCGATGAAATATTAGCTTTTGTCATCCGACCGGATATTACTACGCTGATAGCGGCAGCAGGAAAAGAGCCCGGCGATTATCCGGGGTGCGGGCAATGGACAATAAACGCCGGCTATTGCGAAAGCACCAACGTCCATGGTTTCAATGCCGTGACCGGTTTGCGCCGAGTACCGGCCATTGCCTTACGGCGCGGCTCGGATTTTAAAATAGACGGAACAGGCAGCGCCCGGCTTGCCGCCGACCTGGCCGCCAAACACGCCTTGGGCGAACGCACAACGGAAGGTTATGGGCGGTTCATCATTAATTTCGACCCTTTTACCGGGATGTCCCTGCCGCCCGCCAAAGCACCGCCATACCTCGACAACGACGAGGAAACCCTGTTGTCACTCTCATACGAACTGACCAAGCAATTGCAGGGCGATAGCCTGCCTAGCCGCAGCCAACTGGGCTGGCTACGGGGCATGGCCGAAGGCGGCAAAGTGCCGTCAGCAATACTGGCCAGCATCAAAAAAGCAGCAGAAAAGCAAGGCGGCAAAGCTTGGAAAAATTTTCCCGTTACAGAAATTAAGGAGGCATTTACCACGCCATTCCTGATAGGCGATGAAGGCCGCCAGCGGCAATACCTGATAGCCGTGGTGCGTTGGTTGACGCCGCGTATCAAAGAATCCACCGAACAGGAGCGCACAATATGACCATTAATGCCTACCGTACCCTGTTTGTCGGTACCTTACGACAAACCACAGCCCTTTCCGTGGGGGGGCGCGACCTGCCATCGGTCACCGACGCGCCCTTGTGCCGCGACGGACGAGGGCGTTTTACCCTGCGCGGGCAGACATTGGCCGGGGCATTGGTTGCCACCGCCCGTCGTTTGGGTGATTTGCCCACCTTTATTTCAGGCGACGTTACCCAACAAAACAACAAACAAATGCCGCCGCCCTCACGTTGGCGCAGCTTTGCCAGCCATCCCGAAGGCGAGCCCGCTAGCGAAATTCGCCAGCATGTTGGCATCGATCCCAAAACAGGTGCCGCCATGGAAACCGGTTTGTTTAATCTGGAAGTGTTACCTGCCGGCACGTGTTGGCCTTTTTTGCTGGAAGTCGACAGTTCAGGCGAAGACGGCGGATTGGCAGAAGCCATAGCCTGGCGAGCCTTAAAGGAATGGCAGGCCGGACGCGGCTATATTGGACGCGAGGTCGCTCGCGGCCTAGGCTGGATACGGCTGGATGGGCTTTATGTCGTGCGCTTAGACATTAACATTCCCGATCATATTGATGCTTGGCCTAATGCCGAACGCAGTGACGACTATCCGGCTTATGTGGCAGAGTTGATGCAGCGGTTTTATTCCGCCAGACCGGAACGAGTACTGAATGACAAAAGTACGGCGGCCACTCTGGAACTGCCTTTCTCGATTTCTGTAGGCATCCGTGATAAGGGCTACGGACTGGATTCACTGTCCATCGGTGGCCATGCGGAAAGCGAAGTGATGGCAAGCTGGCAGGACACGCATTATCTTGCCCCGACCAGCCTGAAACCTGAACAACGTGCCGGCTTGTTCGACCCTGATTTTGCTTTGGTCATGACCACAGTCAACGGTGTGCGCCGCCCTTTTATCCCCGGTTCGGCATTACGGGGGCCATTGCGCCATGCGCTGGAACGCCATTACCGCGCAAACAGGCTATGGGCAACTTATGAATCTAGGCTACGGCAGTTTTTTGGGGCACTGGGCAATGAAAAATCTGGCAAGCCAGCAAACGAAGAGGTATCCAACGCCTATGCCGCCGCCTTACTGGTCAGTGATGCCGAACTGGTGGATGGGCACTGGCAGGCCGCCTGGTTTCAGCTCCATGCCGAAGATGAATTTACCGCCGGTGCTTACGGTTCGTCCAAATTTGATCGTTTGGCACTGATAGACGCCAAGTTTACGGGTCGCTTGGTGCTGGAAACCGCAAATGCAGAGCAAGAACAGGACTTTCAATATCTTCTGGATACACTTCAGACACTCGCCAAACGGGGTGACATCGCTATCGGTGGTGGCCAATGGCGAGGCCATGGCTGGGTAAGTTGGCAATTTGACGAACCCCGCCGCACCGGAGCAAACCCATGAGCCTTTCATCAAACAGCCATATCCAGCAACAACGCCAAACTTACGCCTGTTCCGTTAACGAGCGGATACGGTTGTTGTGTGGGCAAAACCCACCCCAATTGGCTTGGGCGGAACCCAGCATCCGCTTTTACCAACACGAAGGGCAATTACGCGCCGGCCGCCACCCTAGCTTTGTCCCCTTGGTGGTTGGCAAACCCGCTTGGCCGGACGATCTGGCACTTTTTGAAGCGCGGCTGTTTTGGGCGGGTCATGCCGTGCATTTATTGGCGCTTGATCCAGTCAATTGCGCCGAAGTGACACTGAGCGAAAGCAATGGCGATGAGGCCAATGAGGGCAATCAAGTCATCAAACAATCGCACACCTTATTGACCTTACGTGACCAAGCCCGCTTTGGTTTAACCAACATCAAATTACCCCCCAAGCTCACCGCCATCGAATATCGCCATCAAGGCCGGGTAATGGCCTGGCGTCTTACACTCACAGCCGCCAACGGAGCAAACAATCATGTCTGAATGGAAAAAAGCGCGAATCGTCAGAATTGAAAAGGCCAACGGGCAGGAATTCGCCTACTGTACTGTTGAAGGCGAGAGTGACCAACTTAGAAAGACGGTTAATGAATTAAAGCGTGCCCGCATTGCCGAGTCTATTGATGTTGAGTTTGAAGTCACCATCAAAAAAGACAAAGGGACGTCGAAAATTGATAAGTACAGACCGGTTACGGTTGCTAAAGGAAATACTGGGGCGGTCTCCCACCAAACGATAGCAAACAACCCGACACCTCCGCCAAACAAAGTAGGCATTCCCTCCAATAACCCCTACACCTTTTTGCCCATCGACTTAGCCTGCACCGTTAAGGATACGCCAGTCTGGCACGATGGCAGTGGAGAACAAACCTACAGCGGCGAACTGCACTGCACACTGACTGCGCTGACACCGTTGCTGGTGGGCAACCAGCGCTTTACGGTGGGTGATGCCATTGCCGATGAACTGCCTACTACCAACGACAACAATCCTATCAACGAAAAGAAGGCGATTCTCGAACCCTTACGCCTGACGGATGGCCGTGTGCTGTTGCCCGGTAGCAGCCTGAAAGGCATGTTGCGCAACCAGCTTGCCGCCTTGCTTGACGCACCGATGGATAGGGTAAAGGAGCATCATTACACTTACCGGCCTAATCTGGATTTTAATAATGCTAGGGAAGAAGTGAAATATGCGGCACGTCCGGCGATTATTAAGAGGATCAACGGCGGGCAAATAGAAATTGCCGTGCTTCCCGATGCCCGTTCAGCAGTGTTTCGTCAAAATGAAAAACCACAAGATGCCGTAACCTTTGGTTATCATGGCGGTATCGATGGGACAGGCATTTTGGCTAGGGCACATGCTGATGCTGAGAAAAAAAAAGGCGATACGTATACTCGAGCATTTGTGTCACAACAAGACATTTATAAAGCAATACTGTTAACAATTCCTGTCCCGGTCTATCAGGCTTATCTAAAAACCCAGCAGGTGCTGGCTGACGACAAAGAAGGGCATTTGACCGCCCATCCCTTGAATAAAAAATTCAAAGAAAAAAATATTGATGTTGCCCAAGCCATCAAAAACACGACGGCTCTGCAAACCAACCAGCTTATCTATGTTGAAGTGGAATTGGATGGTCAAAATAACCCCGCTAAAATCACCTCGATGGGCCACCACTTCCGTTACCGTTGGGCTTATCGTGACAGCATCCGTTACGAAAACGCCATTCAGCCGGGGCAGAAAACCTTACGTCCCGAATTGGACGCCGCAGCGAAGGAACAGGACGGCAAACTGACTGGCGCCCATTTACTGTTCGGCTTTGTGGGCCAGCCTGACGAAAGCCACAAGGGTAAGCGAAACTTGGATGGAAACCAGGAGGGCATTGACAAACTGGCCGGACGCATCGCCATTAACCATGCGCTATCCCAAGACGATCACACCTTTCTTAAGCCGGAAAATAACCATTGGGTATTTCTCAAAATCCTGGGTCAACCCAAGGCCAGTGCGGCCGAACACTACCTTAAACAACCCAAAGTGGGCCTGATGCACACCTACGGCGATTTGCCCGATCAGCCGGGCGGCGAACTGGCGGGGCGCAAAGGCTATCGTCATCAAGCCACCGCCGCAACTGACCCAACGTGTTATGAAGCGGCAGATGCCGAAACCCAACGCAGCGAGCAGTCCACTTTAGTACGCTATGTCAGCGCACCCGGCAGCACCTTCCGTTTCACCGTGCGCTTTGCCCGCTTGCGTGGCTGGGAGCTGGGCGTCTTGATTGCCGCCCTCAATCCGCATCGGCTGAAAGATCAGGCAACGGCGGCAGACCAATATGCCCTCAAACTGGGTTATGGTCGGCCTTTGGGATTGGGTAGTGTGCGTATCAGTATTGACGCAGTGCGACTTGAAGGCCAATCGGTAGAAAATCCAGAAGACGCTTTTGTGCCTTGGATAGAAGCGGCCCGCTCCAGCTTGAGCTTGTCAGACACAACCATTAAGGCTTGGTTAGAAGCCTTATGTTATCAAGGTAAAAAACTGCTTTACCCAACTGCTACTGTCAAGGAAGAAACCACCATTTACAATTACCACACCAACATCCGTCGGGAATACAGCAAGGATCGCAGAAAAGCCTAATGATGGGTGAGTGTCCGGCGACAACTATCTCGACCAGTTGACCGATGGGAGAGCGCCATTGGCACACTCGTGAAGATCCTTTAGATGCGGTTTGGGCATCAATAAGCCCAATTTTCATGTCTAACTGGCAGCTTATTTAACTCATCCTTATAGATTCGCCATTTTGGCATGAACTGATTCATTAATATTATGAAGCGGTTGTTGTGCGTATGTTCAAGTAAGTGGGTCATCTCATGCACGACGATATATTCCAGGCACTCCGGTGGCTTCTTGGCTAAATCGGTATTAAGCCGGATACTGCTGGAGGCGGGACTACAGCTACCCCACTTGGTTTTCATTTTTTGCACGAAGAACTTCTGCACCTTCACCCCCATAAGCGGTTCCCATTTGACAATCAAAGCCGAAACGACTTCCTTCAGTTGCTCACGGTACCAGGCATCAAGAATCTCCTGCTTTCTTACGTCACTGGTTGCCGGACGGATATGAAGAAGCATTGCGCTATGCTTTAACTCAACTTCGGGTGCTGCGTCTTGCTCAATCACCTTCAACAGGTAACGCTTTCCCCAAACATAATGGCTTTCACGGTCCAGGTATTCACGCGGCGTTTCACGGGCCTGCTCCAACAACTTTTTCTGCTGGTGCTTAATCCAACCCAGTTTGGTGATGGCAAATACGCGGATAGTATCAATGTCCATCCGCAGAGGGGCAGAGATGCGAACCTTACCCGCTGGAGGGTAGACACTCAGGTGAATATTCTTAATATCCTTTTGCACGACATCCACGGCAATATCGCCGAGCTTGATCTGGGTAACCATCAGTATTCTTTATGCTGGGCAATGATAAAGAAGATGCGCTCAACCTCGCTTACGTCCTGCAAAATCCCATACAAGGCCGCCTTGATGACTTGCTCTTTTGCCTGAACACCACGCCAGTCGTCAGGCCTAACCCGTTTAACGGTTTCGTCAATTTTCAGGGTTAAGGCCAATGCCTCATCCTTGCCTGCCTGCCCATAGGCCGCAGTCGGTTCAGCCAAACCAGGATAGATGTTGTTATAGAGCGCACGACGTCCCGGTGTATTTAAAGACTCTGGCGTATCTTCGGCCTGACCCACTTCCACCTTTTTCGCCAACTCAGCAATTCGTTTCAGGTATTCTTCATACTCGATAGCCTTGGCTTTACGCATGGCAATGATTTCATCCAGCAACGCCGACATCTTGTCGTAATAGGCTGGATCGTTCAAATGCTCCTTGATAATCTTGCTGCGTACATTGTTCTCGATGGTTTCGGCAACGGCGTTTTTATTGCCCTTGAGTCCATTCGGCAGACTGTTGATGGCATTGGCAATGCCGGTTTTAACAATCAGCTCCAGCAAGGGCATGTTGTCAAAGTGTGAAATCGTCCTGGGCGCATCGGCTTCAATATAGGTGTCGATAAGGTGGCGCATGTCAGCTTCATAAGCTTTCATATCCAGCTTTTCGTCGGCGGCGTTGCGGATGATTTCCCTCAGCTTTAGATATTCGGCAATTTTCTGTTTGATACGCTGGCTATCAGCCTCGCTATAACCGGCCTTACCCATTTCATCCGAGATATTGGCATAAGCACGTACCAGGGCGACGGACGCCTTGTAGAAGGCGGCACGTTGCGTTTCATGTGCCTTCAAGTCATCAGCAATCTCGGTATTGCCGCAAAAGTAATGGATATGCTCCAGCTCTCCCCTGGGTGGTTCGACCGGCTCGCAAAGTAGCGCAATGGTTTCCAGCGCGTTGTCCAGTCGTTCACGGCCTTTGGTCAGCCGATCTTGCAGCATAACGCTCGGATCAACACCTCCGGCACTGTCATCCAGCTCAGAGGTATAAACGGCGATAGCATTATCCACTTTTTCAAACAGGTCTTTGTAATCCACGATATAGCCAAAGTCCTTGTCGTCACCGTCAAGCCGGTTGGTGCGGCAGATGGCTTGAAACAAACCATGATCCTGCATTCGTTTGTCGATGTAGAGGTAGGTGCAGCTCGGTGCATCAAAGCCGGTCAGCAGCTTGTCCACCACGACCAACAGCCTCATGTTGGCCGGTTGTTCCTTGAATAACTTCTTCGCATTGTCCTCATAGGATTCGGTTTTGGACTTGCCCGGCAACGCCTCCACATTTTGCAGTAGTGCGGTGTAGATGTTATAGATGAATTGCTTGTCGGTCTCAGTGTTGGCACCGGTGTCTTCCAGCGTGACATCCTTAATCTGGGGATTGTAAGAGGTGACGACAGCGCAGCTGCCTTTAAACACGGTTTTCTGGAACAGCTCGAAATACTTGCACGCCTCATAGATACTGGAAGCCACCAGGATCGCGTTGCCGCGCTGATTATTCAGGCGTGGCTTCACACTAAAATCGAAAATGATGTCGGCAACCACCCTATCCATTCGAGACTTTGAGCTAAGCACGTTCTGCATCGTGCCCCATTGCTCACGCAGAGCGGCTTTCTGCCAGTCGTTCAAGCCTTTGGTTTTGGCATCAAACCAGGCGTCGATCTTGTCTTCTGAGCCTAGCCGCTGGTCAATGTCCCTGGCTTCATAAACCAGATCAAGCACCACCCCATCTTCTACGCCTTCGCTGAATTTGTAGGTATGGATATAGCCGCCGAACACTTCCATGCTGGTAGCTTTGTCCTGTTTAAGCAGCGGCGTGCCGGTAAAACCGATAAACACGGCATTGGGCATCAGTGCCTTCATGGTGCGGTGCAGCTTACCGCTTTGGGTGCGATGGCATTCGTCTACAAACACGAATATCTCGCCCACCGTCGGACAGGGTTGCGCTTCCAGTTCCCTGATGAACAACTCAAAGTCTTCCACGCCTTTTCGACCGAACTTATGCACCAGTGAACAAAGCAAGCGCGGTGTGGCTAGGCCAAGCTGAGTCATTAAGTCGCGGCCACTGCTGGTGCGGGTAATCGGGTGACCGGCAGCAATGAAAACGCCTTCGATCTGCTTGTCCAGTTCGTCCCGGTCGGTAACAATCACCACACGAGCATTGGGCTTGTTTTCCAGTATCCACTTCGCCAGCAACACCATGACAATGCTCTTGCCGCTGCCCTGAGTATGCCAGATGATGCCGCCCTCACGACGATGGACGTGCTTCTGTGCTTTCTTGATGCCGAAATACTGGTGAACGCGGGGCAGTTTCTTGACGCCTCCATCGAATAACACAAAGTCGTGTATCAGTTCGATCAGCCTTACCTTGCTGCACATCTTTAGCAGGTATTTATCCAGCTTGAAACGACTATTGTCGGCCTCATCTTCTTTCCATTTCAGGAAATACTTCTCCCCTGTGCCTATGGTGCCGTATTGCAGTCCTTCGGAATCGTTACCGGCGAAGATGAATTGTACGGTGCTAAAAAACCAGGCGTTAAACTCCGGTTGCTGGTTGGAAATGCTCTGACGTATGCCGTCGCCTATCGATACCCGGCTGTTTTTCAGCTCGATCACGCCCACGGCGATGCCGTTGACATAAAGCACCAGGTCAGGTCGCCGGTTGTAATTGCCCTTGAGCGTCACTTCTTCGGCAATGGCGAAATCGTTTTGCTCCGGATCGTTCCAGTTAATCAACCATACCGTTTGGGTATTTTCATCCGCAGCCGCTTTTACCGGAATGCCATAACGCAGCAGACTATAGACTTCCTTATTATTGTCATAGAGACTGCGGTTAGGGTTTCCGGCCTCGGTGCGCAGTCGATCAAGTGCGCGGCTGATCTGTCCTGGACTATAACCGCTATTGGTCAGATAAGTCGTGAGCAATCCATCTTCGATATTGCTGTTATTAGGTCGGTCAGTCCAATCGCCAAGGTGACGATAGCCCAGTTCGTCGCGGAATAAGGTAATAATGCGGTTTTGAGTGGCGCGTTCTGATTGGCCGATGGTGGTCATTAATCAATTCCTGTCTTGTCCAACACGGCGTGTTTAAACCAGTTTGGCATACTCCCGGTTTTCAACTCCATGCTGTGTCCGTCGGTAATCTCAGCCACAAAAACCTGTTGTTGGCCTGAGTTGTCAAATATATAAGCGCGATTGGAATAACGAATCGCCTCTCTAAGTAAATCCAAGGAACGAAAATAGCGGCTGAGTATTTTATCTTCCGGCACCGGATGACCGCCCATTTTTACCCGATAGCGAACCCGCGAGATATTTATGTCCGGATCTTCGGTGGCGACGTAATACAAATAGGTTCGGTAACCAAACTGTTGCGCCTTATGAAGAAAAGCTACTTTGTCGGGCGACGACATTACCGTCTCAAAGGTAAAACTTACCCGCGCTTCGAGCAGTTTCTGTCGGATAAAATCTGCTGCCACCGAAGCAAAATAGGCATTGATCGAAACAGCAAAAAAACTCAGTTTGTCATCGTTAAAGCGCAACAAAGCCGCTTCGTCCAATAAGTCGGCCTTCTCTAATAACGTGGATTGCTGAAAAAACGTCAGAATCTCAGCCTCCGACGTTTGCACTCCATAGTGAGCTAGATCAAGGAAGTCTCCCCGTTCACGAATGGATTTCTCGATTTCATCGGGGTTGATATAGACCCCCAATAATTCAGGACGAATCACCGCGTTTATCGTGCTTTTGCCGGAACCATTGGGTCCCGCGAACATCCGCAAACGGGGAATGGCGTCACTCATGGCAATTCCAGACGTTGTCCAACCAAGACTGAGGTTTGCGGCTCCAGGTGTTTAACCATTTTTTGAGTACCGTCAGGGAATATTTCAACCAATTCGCCATTTTCAGATACCAGTACACTACTGCCTGTCGCTAAAGCTTGCCAGTAAGCCTGCTTCACAGCGGCATCCGCCAAATCGGGAATGTGGTCTTCCAAAAAACGCATACTTTCTTCAGACAGGGTCATGGGTTATCTCCAATGGTTTTAAAGTGATCAGGCGCATCTTCTCCAATAGCAATGGGCTTACTGTCTTGCCAAACAACCGCATATTCACCTAAACGCCGTTTGCGCTCCAAGGTATCAGTGGCGACTTTTTGAAGTACTTCTAATATTTCCTGAGCTTTTTGAGTCGTTTCTTTCATAATTCACCAGCGCGAGTTAAAAAGCTTTGATAAACATTTTTTGAATACCAGCGTCCTTTAACAATCATTTCATCTAATAACGGTTTAATCTCGCTAATAATATTTTTCTCTTTAGCTTTAAGTAAAATTGACAGAGTGCGGATTGTTGTTAATCCAGCATTATTAGCCAATTTATAACCGATATTTTCGTCAATAATGACAAAGTCAGCGTCTATTTCTTTCGCTAAAATAATTGTTTCAGCTTCGCCTGAGTCCAGTTGAGTAAGCAATAATTCTTTGTATAAAAAGCCTTGAATTTTTTGCACTTCGATAAACGGGCTATCTATTTGATGATAAGCGTGGCTTTGTTTGGCTTTTATCTCCTGATAAACCGCTTCTGCAATAATGATTTTTCCGAATAGTTTTTCAAATAGATGTAAATGGTTAATCGCTGCTAAAGAAATAATAGGCGTGGTGTTAACAACAACTTTCATGGCACAAACTTAACATCGGCAAATATTTCATTCATTTCATCGGCGTTGTAATCAAAGACAGGTTCATTTTCCAGCTTTAATTTCTCGATAAAATCAAGTTTGCTATAGCCCGCCAATTCTGCTGCTTTGCCTAATGACAAGCGGTTTTTTCTATAGAGCATCAAGGCTGATAAAAAGCGTAGGTCTTGGGTAAATTCTTCCTGGCTTTCTCTTAATGACAGCAACAAGTTTTCTTTTATTGAAAAAGAGATATTGACTGATTTTTCAAGCATGTTTTTCTCCTGATTTAAAAATTCAGTGTTGGTTTGCTTTATTCATATTAACCTGATTTTGCCGGTTAATAATTCGTGCATCATGCCCTGTCTGAGGGATCGGGTTTTGGTGAGTTTGGTTTCCAGGGCAGCAATCTCGGCGTCCATGTCGGAAAGGATAGTGGCAATGGCGGTTTGTTCGGCAACTGTTTGGGGCATATCAATTGGCAGAATCCTTACCAACCTTGCAGTGTAACTTTGTTGCTTAGTTCCCTGACAATATTCAAAAGCCAATTTGTCACCACGATATACATAATAGTGATACAAATATTTTGTTAGCAATTCAGATGTAGGATATATAGCCATACAAGACTGATTGGTCGAAGAGGGGCTACCAACTATTCCACATGATCCTCTTGTGCCTGCTGCTTCTAAGCCAGTAATAGCGATTAAGAATGTGCCCACGGGGTGAATTTTAAGGTTCGTCTTCTCGACTGCTTCGGTTGAAATTTTTTCAACAGTGTCTATCACTACATTGTAATTAGTGTCTGACCGAAAAAGCAAAAAATAAAAATCTAACTGAAAGGCTTGCTAAATTTCAGACGAAAATTGGCTGGCTGTTTATGAAAGATGGCTAATACAGCGTTAA
>CANNKH010000069.1 GCA_947504985.1 Methylococcaceae bacterium
GTCGCTGATATTTTTTTATAAAAAGCAACCCCGTAAAATACCAATAGTGCAATCAAGACTTTAAAACGCGACAATTGCAAAGGCAAATGTAAAAATAAGCCCTTAAACATAAGAACTTCGCAATACGCTATAGCTGAAACATAAATACGAAACAGGGAAAATGATCAAAACAGTAAAGCAGGCCTGTATATTCAACCCTATTATTCGTGATTACCGAATGAGTCAGGCCATCGAAAATCTGGCTGACCTGATTAAAGATGAAGGTGACGGGCAAGAATTCTTTGCCAGAAACTATATCACTCAAGGTATGGAACAGCTCTTTCGTGAAGGCATGTTGCGGCTCTCAGGGCAATCTGACCAAGCGGTTTTTGAACTCACTCAAGCAATGGGCGGCGGTAAAACCCACATGATGATAGCGCTGGGGTTGTTGGCAAGACATCCAGAATTACGTCAACAAATACTACCTCCTGACCTGTCAGGGCGAATCACCCTAGGAAAAGCCAGAATTGCAGCCTTCAATGGACGCAATAACCCCGATAACTTTATCTGGGGAGAAATAGCGGCACAACTAGGCCAGGAAGAAGCCATCAAGCCGCACTGGATTAATGGTCCTAAAGCTGTTGATCAAGCCAAATGGAAAGCCATTATCGGTAATGAGCCGACCTTAATCATGATTGACGAGTTGCCACCCTATCTTGATAACGCCAGTACCCAAGTCATAGGACAAGGGACACTGGCCAACATGGTGACTTATTCCATCAGTTGTTTATTAAGTGCAGCCCTAGAAATGAATAACTGTTGCATCGTGATTGCCAACTTATCAGGCAGTTACACATCGCAAACCAAAGCACTGACAGAAACCATTGCCAATTTGCAGCAAGAAACCCGCCGCCAAGCCAAAACCATCACGCCGGTGCAACTGGCTGGCAACGAAATTTACGAAATTCTCAAGAAGCGGTTGATACTCACCCTGCCGGATGACAGTGTGATCAACGATGTTGCCGAAGAATATGCCCAGCGCATTAAAGCGGCTACTGACGGTGGTTATATTACCGCCACCAGCATCGAGCAGCTTGCCGAGCAAGTGCGCGAAACCTATCCCTTTCATCCCGCATTCAAACATTTGGTTGCACTATTTAAAGAAAATGAAGGTTTTCGCCAAACGCGCGGTTTAATGCAGTTTGCCGCGCGTCTACTCAAAAGCGTGGAAGACCGAAAACTGGATGATGTTTTCCTGATTGGCTCACAACATTTGAATCTTAACGATCTGGATGTTAAAGATGAAATCAGCCGGATTGCCCCCTCATTGCAACCCGCCATGAGCCACGATATTGCTGATGGCGGCAGTGCGGTTGCAGAATCAATTGATAACCAACTATCAAGTGATGCGGCGACACAAGTCAGCATTTTGTTACTTGCGTCCTCGTTATCCAGAGCCGTCGGCGGACGCATCGGTTTAACCGAAGGCGAAATCATTGAATTTCTTGCTGCTCCCAATCGCAAGCCGGACGAGTTCCTAACCGCATTGGAAAAGCTGAAAGAACATGCCTGGTATTTGCACCGCGAAGACCAACGTTACTTTGTTAAAGACACCGAAAACCTCTCCCGTAAAATTGAGCGCAATGCGCGGGACATCCCACAGTCCAAAATCGACCAAGCCTTGATTAACCGATTGACAGGGATATTACAGCCTTCCAGCAAAGCCGCTTATCAGGAACTCAAGGTATTGCCCCTGCTCGATGAAATCCGACTGACCGGCACCAGAGTTCTGATCGTGGTGCGCCCAGACGGTAAACTGCCGCCACAGCAACTCAATAATTTTTACTTGTTCCAACAAGAAAAAAACAACTTACTGGTCTTGTCAGGTCAAGATAGCCATTTTGCTGATGTCGTTGAAGAACGCTTGCGCGAACTCTACGCTATTGAGCAAGTCGTCAAACAGCTTAAAGATGGCGATACGCTATACGAAGAAGCCCGTGAGCGTCTGGAAGATGCTGAACAACGTTTCATGAAAGCCCTGTCCGCCGCTTATAACCGAGTGTACTTTCTAGGAGTATGTCGGTCTTATGATTTTAATAAAAACAATAGGTTAAAAATTTGCAGAAGATAAATTTCGTTAGTATTAACATCTAGGGTATGTAACTATAGCTAAATTTAATCATCCATAAAAATTAAATCTTTACTATTCAATTAGTTATAAGTCCGATACACTCCTAGGCGTAGACGAAAGCACCGGTGAAGAAGTGTTATTAATGGTAACCATTGATAACGGCCTCAAAGTAGGAACTGGGGATCAATCGGCAGAAAAGCAAATTGAAGAATTGCTCGCCAGTCCCAGAGCCAATTACAAACTGGCCTTAGATGTCAAAAATGACATCAACAACTATCTGGCACAAGCCGAAGTCTATCTTTGGCCTGAACGTGACCGCCGCACACCCTGGAAAGACGTGTTGATGCGGGCTAAAACCAACCCGGAATGGCCTTGGATGCCCGGTTCGGCAGGTATGGATATGTTAAAAACCGAAGCCTTAAAACAAGGTCGCTGGCGGCAAGGTGAAGATGGCTATATTGAAAAAGGCCCGTTCCCTAAAGACAAAACCACCTTAAACATTACCCCGCAAAGCACCAACAAAGACAGCGGCGAAGCTATTTTAGCCATCACTCCGCGTCATTGCGGCGTTAGCCCTATTGTCCATTATTCGCAAAACGCAACTGTTTCAACATCCGATCCAGTAATTGATAATCTGGATAATTTTGCCACGACAGCCTCAACCTTGTATTTTTTGGCCGTAGATAGCGAAGGCCAGCACGAAATCGGTGAACCTAAACGCTGGCTTGCCGACCTGATGATTCGTCACCAGCTCCATGTTGTTGCCGACAAACGCAAAATAGAACTGAAATGCGTGCCGTCAGCAGAAATTTACTACACGCTTAATAGTAGCAATCCCAAAGAAGGCACGCGTTACGAGGCACCTTTTGAAATTGGTGCAGAAGCCTACCGCTTACTGGTTTTTGCCAAAGCCGGTGAAGCCAATAAAAACATTGAATTCAGCATCTCGGCCAGCGGCGATAAACGTGTGCAGATTGATGACAGCAAACCGGCACACTGGCAGGAAAGCAAACGCATCAACCTCGATAACACCGAAAAAGTCTTTGCTGTGCTTAACCGCTTTAAAGACCGAAACAACACCCTATTAAAAGGCGTGCGCATTCAAATCGGCGAAGGCGAAAATACCGTACAAATACGCTTCCACGAACGCCAAATCACCGCACAAATGATTGAAGAAACTGTCAACACGATGCGCAAAGTCCTTAATGATGACCAAGCGCAAATCAGCGTTGATATTGTCGGCGGCATTCAGTTTGGTGATGGTTATGCCGCGAAAGAATTTGCCGAACTCAGTGGCTTGCAGCTAAAACTCGGCGACGTTATACAAGAATGAGCACCCGCAAAAAACAACTGGCTAAGCCCGCCATCGTTCACCCCACATTAGGTTTTGGCGTACCGGCAACCAGTGATCCACATCATTTCATTGTGGAAATTCCGCGTAGCAATACCGGTGCGGTCAGCATTGTCGAAAACTTGGGAATGCAAAGCCATGACTATACACAAAGCATCATTGTGCGCTGTGTGTTAGAACGCCCCCGCTGGACGGCGATACGCAGCGAAGTCCAGCGTGCTTTTAATGTAAGGCTCAAAGAACGTCAGTTAAAAACCTCGGCCTGGAAAGTGGGCGAAAATCTGGTTGATCGCTTATTAGGTAAGGAGCTCTGTGTGCTGGCTTGGGCTTGTGAAGGCATGGCTTTCGACCATATCGCCATTGCCGTGCGTAACTGGCTGGCATTACGCCCGGAAGAACGCTGGTGGTTGTTTGGTATGACCGCAATTACAACAGGCGGTGTTAATGATAGTGGCAAAGGCTGGCGTTTAGCCTTGCGCCATGCCTTGGGTGACGTGGCGCAAAACGAACTTTTCAAACCGCGCATAACCCAAACAACAACGCGAGACACCGCAAAAGACCATGAATCCATTACGCTCAGCTTGTTTGATTTTGACCTTTAATCGAAATCATCTCTGAATAAGACAGCGAGAAAGCAAAAAAGCTGAAATAATCGCTTTTTACTTGCTTGATCGAGATAGACACGTCCTAAATCAATCTGGAGGAGACTTATGCAAACCAGCAGTCAACTGATGCACCACAACCAAGCCATTATTCCAGAACCCGTGCTGGATGCGTTGAAAATACGTGAAGGCGATGCCATTGTCTTTGAAATTGATCAGGCCGGAGTCCATCTACGCAAAGCACCGTCCATCGACCAAGCCTTTACCCAAGCACTACAAGGCACTTTGAGCGAATGGGATTCCGTAGCAGATGACGAAGCTTATGCCGATCTTTGAAAAGTTTTCCGTAGTGGTTGTGCCTTTTCCGTTCACAGATCAAAACGCAAGCAAAAGGCGGCCTGCATTAGTGCTATCGAGCACCGCATTTAATACTTCAGTTCAACATTCGGTATTGGCAATGATAACCAGCGCCAAAAACTCCAATTGGTTGCTGGATGTACCGATCTCAGATTTAAACAGTGCTGGGCTTTCTTCAGCCTCTATTGTCCACATGAAGTTATTTACTTTGGATAATCGCTTGATTATCAGGCAGGCCGGAATTTTGGCAGATGCTGATCGGCAAGCCGTTAGCAAAGCGTTCCACCAGTTGTTTGATATTAAGTAACCGCTAATAACATTCCCCCTCTTTGAAAAGAGGGGTTAGGGGAGATTTTTAAAATAAATCCCCCTCAATCCCCCTTTTTCAAAGGGGGGATAAATTCATACGACAATACAGCCGTAAATTTTTAATTTAACCTTTTTCACAGCCTATTCATGACCACGCTTACTCCTTTTGCCCTGCAACACACCCCAGCCCTAATTGAATCAGTGTTTCCGGCGCAAAAAGTATCCTTTGAGTCGCAACGCGAGCGCAAGGCCGGTGCAGGACAAACCTTAACAGCACTGGGTTCCTACTGGAAAGGCCGCAAGCCATTGATTCTGGTGCGGGCGATTCTTTTGGGCAGTTTATTGCCCCCCACTGATGATACCGAAAAAGACCTAGAAATCTATGAACAACTGCTGGCCTTTGATAAAGGCGGTTTGGCACGGCGGGCCTTGGCGAATAATGCCTTTAAACCCAAAGAAATAGCCCAAACCCTGACGTTGGATAATCCCTGGCATTATTTCATCTGTCCTTTCAAGGAAGATGAATTGAGCGCAGAGGAAGCTGAGCGTTGGCTTGTGCCGTTTGATAGCGACAAATTGGGTATCACACTACGTTGGCGGCGTGATTTACCGGATAGCGATAAATTGGCTTTGTACTTAGCCATGCTGCACACCCGCCCAATTACGAAGCCCGTGCGTTGTGCAAACGTCCGGAAGAATTGGGCCAGACGGAACTGTTTGAGCCAGTCTGGGCGGTGGTCAATAGCCATTACCGGCATTTGGGCATTAACGCCCACTCGCATCAGGAATTGGTTGAACAACTGGGCATTCTGCGTTTCGGACATCGGCCCAAAGTCGGCGATACCTTCTGTGGCGGCGGTTCGATACCGTTTGAAGCCGCGCGGCTCGGCTGCGATGTTTATGCTTCGGATTTAAATCCGATTGCTTGCATGTTAACTTGGGGGGCTTTGAATATTATCGGTGCGTCGCCGGAAAAACGTGCTGAGATTGAACAGGCGCAAAAAAAGATGGTGACATCGGTGGATGCTGAAATATCCGAATTGGGCATAGAGCACAACAGCCTCGGCAACCGTGCAAAAACCTATTTATATTGTCTGGAAAGCCGTTGCCCAGAAACTGGCTGGCTAGTCCCGATGGTGCCGAGTTGGGTAATTTCAAAACAGCGCAATGTTGTTGCCAAACTGATTCCCAATCATGAGCTACAAAGTTTTGAGATTAAGATTGTCAGCAGCGTATCGGCGGAAGAAATGAAACAAGCCGAACAAGGCACGGTACAAAACGGCTGTTTAACCTATAGCCTCAATGGTAAAACCTATACAACGCCGATTAAAACACTGCGAGGCGATTACAAGGATGCAAATGGCAACAACCTCAACCGGCTGCGCCGCTGGGAAAAACACGAGTTTAAGCCCCGCCCGGACGATATTTTTCAGGAGCGACTGTATTGCATTCAATGGATGACTGCCGAAAGCCTGAACAAAAAGCAGAAAAAGACTTTTTTTGCAGCGGTCACAGATGAAGATTTGGAGCGGGAACGTCAGGTTGAACAAATCGTTGCTGAAAATATTGTGCAATGGCAGCAACATGGATTGATGCCGGATATGCCGATAGAGCCCAGTGACAAAACTGATGAGCCTATTCGTACCCGTGGCTGGACGTATTGGCATCATTTGTTTAATCCACGGCAAATTCTTATTTTCGTGTTTTACAAAAAACAGTCAAACTTCATGCAAGGTGGTTTGCTCAAACCTGCAATAACATCCATTCAATCAAAGTCTATTGAATGGAATACAAAACTTTGTCGTTGGGCAACTTCGGATCGACATGAGAATCAGGTAAATACTTTTTCTAATCAAGCATTGAATACCCTTCTAAATTTTGCTGTTCGAGCCCACTCGAATTTAGAAAACCATACTATTTTCGAATTTAACAAAAGCGATTTGCCTATATTTTCAAAAACTGAAATTACATCCATTCCAGCTAATCTGGTATCTGAAAATGCAGACTTATTTTTGACTGACCCCCCTTATGCCGACGCCGTCCACTACCACGAAATCACCGAGTTCTTCATCGCCTGGCTTCGCAAAAACCCACCCGCACCGTTCAACGAATGGATCTGGGATTCGCGCCGCGCCTTAGCCATCAAAGGCAGCGGCGATGATTTCCGGCGCGGCATGGTCGAAGCTTACACGGCAATGACTCAACACATGCCCGACAACGGTATGCAATGCGTGATGTTTACCCATCAGGACACCGGCGTGTGGTCGGACATGGTCGGTATTTTCTGGGCCGCCGGTTTGCAGGTCGTCGGCACGTGGTATATCGCCACCGAAACCACCTCGGAACTGAAAAAAGGCGGCTACTTAGCCTGTTTCACGCGCCGGTAACGAAAAAAACAATGCTTGAAGTACCATAGACATCATAAAGTAAAGCAATGAGAGTAAACTTATTTGAGGCAGCTTTTATCTATAGAACGATATTGAATACATTGTTAGTTAAACTGTATTCTTCCCGAATATTGTCTGAATTTAGGATTGAAAAATGATTGTTGTTAGAGGTGGTACTGATAAACCGGTCAGTAGCCAAAGATTAGCTGATTACTTTGAAACAAGAACCGATATAGAAGGTTACTTGTATTTAGGTTATCCAATTATTGGTACGATTGAAGGTGGCTATCAAATTGATGCCTTATTACTTTCGGATAGACACGGCGCTATTATTTTCCACCTTATCGAAGGGGCTTATAACGAGGCAATAGAAATCGCTGATATACAAGATGAAAGCTACACAAAATTAGAATCTAAATTAAAGCAGCATAAAGATTTAACTAAGGGGAAAAATTTAGCCGTTCAATTAAATGTTGCTACCTTTGCGTCTGCGTGGACGGGACGCTCAGATATAAATTCTGAACACCCCATTTTGGTTTGTGAGGCTGATTTAACTGACTTCCTGGAGTCCAAGAATAGGGAAGACAATCAGGCTTATCAAAAACTGGTTTCTGTCATTCAATCTATTACAACTATTAGAAATAGAAATAAACGTGGTTATGTTAAAAAGTCTGATTCCAAAGGAGCCAAGCTAAAAAAACTAGAAGAATCCATTGCTAATTTAGACCGCCAACAGAGTACCGCTGTCATTGAAACCGTTGAAGGTGTCCAGCGTATTCGCGGACTGGCTGGCTCAGGAAAAACTATTGTTTTAGCGCTTAAAGTTGCTTATTTACATTCAAAAAATCCAGATTGGCGTATTGCAGTCACTTTTAATAGCCGTTCCCTAAAAAATCAATTTAAACATTTTATTACCTTATTCACCATAGAACATAAGAACGAAGAACCTGATTGGGACAAAATTGATATTATTCACGCATGGGGTAGCCCTTCAATACGCGGTATCTATTATGAAATATGCTTGAAGCACAATATTGAGTATTTCGATTTCAAGACGGCTGAATCTATGGCAAGAAGTTATGGCAAAGGATTTGATGTTGCTTGCGAAAAAGCCTTCAGTGAAATAAAAGCATTTCAACAAAATTATGATCTTATCTTAATTGATGAAGCTCAAGATTTTTCCCCTTATTTTTTACGCCTCTGCTATGGAATTTTAAGGCATCCGAAACGCATGGTTTATGCCTATGATGAATTACAAAATATCAGTAACAAACAAATGCCATCACCTGAAGAATTATTCGGCTTAGATAGTAATGGAAAACCATTTGTTTCTTTAAAAAACACTCTAGGTTTGCCCAAGCAAGATATTGTCTTAGATGTTTGCTATCGCAATTCAAGACCCATATTAGCCACTGCTCACGCTTTAGGGTTTGGTATTTATAGAAAAAAAGGACTCATACAGATGTTTGATCAACATCAACTCTGGCAAGATGTAGGCTACAAAGTTAAAAATGGAAAATTAGCGGATGGCGAATTAGTTACGTTAACTAGGGATGAAAAATCTAGCCCTGAGTTTTTAGAAAAGCATTCGTCTATAGATGATTTGATTATATTCAAATCATTTAATACCGATGCGGAACAAATTGCTTATTTAATTGCTGAGATTGAAAAAAATATTAAGGAAGATGAATTAAAGTTAGATGACATCATGGTAATTCACCCTGAACCCTACACCGCAAAGCGGGCAGTAGGAGTGATAAGGGAAGAACTATTCAACAAAGGAATAAACTCTAATTTAGCAGGCGTATCTACATCACCTGATGAATTCTTTAAAGATAATGCTGTTGTATTTACGCAAATATACCGTGCTAAAGGAAATGAAGCCCCTATGATTTATATCATTAATGCTCAGGAATGTTTTGACGCTTTTAATGTAGCCCAAAAGCGGAATATGTTATTTACCGCATTAACTCGAAGTAAAGCATGGGTACGTGTATTGGGTTATGGACAGAACATGCAAGCATTACAACAAGAATTTGAAGAAGTAAAACGCAATGAGTTTGAGCTTAAATTTACTTATCCAACCGCTGAAGAGCGTAAAAAACTAAATATAGTTAATAGAGATATGACTGAGCAAGAACGTAAAAAATTACAACAAAAATCTGCTTCAGCCAATGACTTACTTCAAAGCTTAATTAATGGTGAAATACATAAAGAAGATCTATCAGAAGAAGTAAGGGCGCAATTAAAAGAATTGCTGTAAATATGCCAAATTCTGTAATTATTTTTAGGCAAATTGAGGAGATAACCTCTAAGCTAATCAGATTAGGGTTATCGGTACAACAAAATTACCCATCAAATCAACAAGGAGCTATTGCGTTTTCAGGAATGCAAGATATTTCTATTGCCATGAAAAATATAGCTTATGAAGAGATATACAACAAATTGGAAGGAAGCAAAAACTACAATATTAAAATGCTTGATGGCGCATTAATTCAAATGCTTTATAGCTATCGTGATAACAAATTAGTTTCTCATCGACTAGCATTTTTTCCAGCACCCAACTTAGAAAGTTTTCAAAATGAACCGGATATTTATGAAGATGACGAAATTTATGCTGATATTTTAGGAAGAAATATTGTTACTTTTCCTATTCGCTTTGATTATGATCCTGATAATTTTAAAGAAATAGAGCATCCCAAAACTCATGCAACATTAGGTCAGTATAGGAATTGTAGAATTCCAGTTTCTGAGCCACTTACCCCAGAAATATTTATTATCTTTCTTTTGCGAAATTTTTATAACACTGCATTTCGAAAATATACCCAAGAATTTGTTTTAAGCAGTCATCGTTTTCCAAGAACCATCACAGATATAGAAAAATCCTCATTCCATCTTGGAATGTATTAACCATTTACAAAATCGAAGAGTCATTTTCGTCATAGATTTAATTTCAAACCCATTCCGCCTATTTTCATCTAGCCAAGGAAAATTCTATGTCTAATTGCCAAGAAATCTATCAGCAAGCAAACCAGTTACCAGCAATAGAAAAGTTACATCTGGCCGAATTATTACTGGCTGATCTGGACACCCCCGATCCGGAAATCGATGCCATCTGGCGCGATGAAGCGCAAAAAAGGTGGCAAGCCTACCGCGCTGGGGAGTTGAAGACGGTGAGTTATGAAGCCGTTATGCAGAAATATAAATGAAAATCGAATTTCTTGAGGTTGCTCAGGCCGAGTTGGATGAAGCCTTTAGCTGGTATGAAAATCAACAAGAAAATTTAGGTGTACAGTTTTTAACGGAATTCGATGCCGCGATTAGACGGATTGCTGCTTTTCCGAAATCCTATGTCATGCTTGGCAGTGATATTAGGCGCTGCTTGATTAAGCGCTTCCCTTACGGCGTTCTGTATGGCATTGATGCCGACAGAATTATCATTATTGCTGTCGCGCATCTTCATCGAAAGCCGAATTATTGGGTGGGGCGGTTAGGTGTGTTAAGTAGGTGATCAAAAGTCTTTTAACAAAATCAAATGCGGCCAACTTCATATACCCAGCTTAATTCAATCCCTTTGTCATGTTAAAAAATGTTAAAAGACTTTTAAACGATTACTTATGACCCTTCGTCGTTTTTCATCCCGTACCCATCGTTTAGACCAAAGCTTTTTAGCCGAACAGCTTAAAGACGCAAAGAGTTACCGCCGTATTGCCGGTTATTTCACCAGCTCATTGTTTGAAATCGCCCATGAATGGCTGGAAGCTATTCCTGATTGTTTTCCGGCTTAAGTTTAAAGGATTGCGGTAAACAGGGTCTTAATCCCTTCTTTATCAGGTCAGTAATTCAAATAAACAGAAAGCGTTAAACTGTCGGAAATTCAAAATGTCTTAATCCCTTCTTTATCAGGTCAGTAATTCAAATTATGAAAAAGTAGATACTTCGCAAATTAACTTAGGTCTTAATCCCTTCTTTATCAGGTCAGTAATTCAAATTCTTAAAATCTAATAACCTTATTGCTGATGAGAGTCTTAATCCCTTCTTTATCAGGTCAGTAATTCAAATAAAGAAAAGAAGTACATGTTAAGCATGTATCTTATGTCTTAATCCCTTCTTTATCAGGTCAGTAATTCAAATTTATGAAAACTTATAACATTAACCATATAGATAGTCTTAATCCCTTCTTTATCAGGTCAGTAATTCAAATACTGCCGTACAGACAAGTTAAACATAGTAGACTACAGGTCTTAATCCCTTCTTTATCAGGTCAGTAATTCAAATAGAACTGTGAACTACTATAGTATGTTTGGTAACTTTGCGTCTTAATCCCTTCTTTATCAGGTCAGTAATTCAAATATCCGAGGGATGTAGATGAATGGTTAAGTAGTTTTGGTCTTAATCCCTTCTTTATCAGGTCAGTAATTCAAATTTGAACTATTTAGTAACCGTAGCACGACTAAAGTCTTAATCCCTTCTTTATCAGGTCAGTAATTCAAATAATACTCGCTATCGAAGGGTTGTTATTGAAATAGTGTCTTAATCCCTTCTTTATCAGGTCAGTAATTCAAATATCGAGTATAACCTTGCCGCGTTAGGCAAGTTAGTCTTAATCCCTTCTTTATCAGGTCAGTAATTCAAATTAAGTATAAGGTATACAAGTCTTCGCAAGTTATCGTCTTAATCCCTTCTTTATCAGGTCAGTAATTCAAATAATGAAAGCCGGCAGCTTAGAGAGCGTAATTAGTCTTAATCCCTTCTTTATCAGGTCAGTAATTCAAATAAGCTGACAGTAGAATAAATAAATATTGTGGTTAGTCTTAATCCCTTCTTTATCAGGTA
>CANNKH010000070.1 GCA_947504985.1 Methylococcaceae bacterium
CGTAAACAGGCAGTCCTGCTTGCTTTAAATCGACCGCAACAAAATTACCTGCTGAAGGAATCCATTCCAGACCCAAGGCTTTAAAGCCACCTGTCAGTTGCTGCATTCCCTTTGCATTATTCTCAAGTGTGCTTTGCAAATGCTCGTCGTCAGTTAACGCGGCTTCTGCAGCAACTAATGCCAGCGTATTGTTATTAAAAGGCTGCCTGACTCGATTTAAAATATCGGCGATTTCTGCACTGGAGAGGCTATACCCAACACGTAAACCTGCCAATCCGTAAGCCTTTGAAAAGGTACGTGTAATAATCAGATTTGGATATTTTTTCAGCCAATCGATGGAATTAACCACAGCATCTTGATTAACAAATTCAAAGTACGCTTCATCCAATACGCACACCACCGTATTAGGTAACGCACCAATAAACTGTTCCAAATCGGCTTGCGCCAACAGCGTACCCGTCGGATTATTTGGATTGGCGATAAATACCAACCGCGTATTTGATGTAATTGCCCGCGCCATTGCCGTCAAATCGTGACCATAATTGAGAGCAGGAACCACAACGGCAATGGCACCGACCGCTTGCGTCACTAATGGATAAACGGCAAACGCATGTTGGGAAAATATGACCTCACACTCTGGCGTTAAAAACGCCCGCGCCGCCAACTCCAAAATCTCGTTCGAGCCATTACCCAAAGTAATCTGAGCAGCATCCAGTGTGTATTTTTTCGCCAACGCCTGCTTTAAATGAAAACCACTGCCATCAGGATACAAAGCCAGCTCTGGCAAAGCCTCTTGAATAGCCACTAGGGCTTTTTTGCCGGGACCTAAGGGATTTTCGTTGGAAGCAAGCTTGATAATTTGCGTCAATCCGAGTTCGCGTTCAAGCTCTTCAATTGGTTTACCCGCTTTGTAAGGGATAAGTTGCTGCACACCAGCTACGGCTAACCGGTAAATATTTTCGTTGCTCATAAGATTGGATATTGGGATGAGTTGAACGGGAGTTTATTGGGCAAAGACTGCGGTCAAGTCAATGGCTAATTCAGGAAATAAAAAAGGCACTGCGTTGTCTCGAGTAGAATACATTTTGATTAACTGATATTTTTCTTCTGGTTCATTCAAAACAAATTGCGAAACAGTGGCTTCATAGGGATAAACCAGCCAATATTCTTTTACACCCGCTTCTTGATAAAGCTGATATTTGGTTTGAGTATCTTTTTGCGCCGTGCTTTTGGACAGAATCTCGATAATCCAGTCTGGCGCACCTAGGCAACCTTTATTGTCGAGCTTATGTTTATCGCAAATGACACATAAATCCGGCTGCACAACGGTGTAAATGTCGTGGTTAGCAACCAAGGATTTTTTACGATCATATAGACGGACATCAAAAGGCGCGTGAAATACCTGGCACGATTTGCCTTTCAGATAAATACCAATCTCCACCAAAAGATTCTTTGAAATGCTTTGATGATTGAAATTAGGCGCCGGACTCATAGGCATGATTTTGCCACGAATCAACTCAACCGTTTCTTCAAATCGCCAAGTCAAATAATCGGCATAAGAATAGCTGCCATTTAAATCCAGTTGAGAAAATTGAGTAATTTTAGTCATGACATCAAAACACGGCCTTAGGATATGACCCCAAGATTTTCAACATATTAACCTTATCTTTCAAAGACGCTAACGCTTGACCAACCGCCACATCATCGGAATGTCCCTGAATATCAATAAAAAATACATAATCCCATAGCTCTTGATGTGATGGTCTGGATTCAATATTGACCATATCAACATCAAAAGTGGCAAATGGCTCCAGCGCTCTATGCAATGCGCCAGGCTTATTGCCAGTAGAAACCACCAGCGAGGTTTTATCCTTACCCGTAGAAGACGACTGTTGCTGACCGATAATAATAAAACGGGTCGTGTTGTTAGCGACATCTTCAATATTTTTTTCGATAATCGGCACAAAATAAACATCAGCGGCGGCTAGACCTGCAATTGCGGACGCTTGTTTATTTGTTGACGCCAACCGCGCCGCCTCAGCATTACTACTCACAGCAATACGCTGAGCCTGTGGCAGATGTTTATCCAGCCATTGCCGACACTGCGCTAACGATTGCTGATGGGAATACACTGCGGTTATGTCATGCAGATTTTCCGCTAATCCCATCAGGTTTTGATGTACTCTGATTTCTACTTCACCACATATTTTCAATGGCGATGTTAATAATCTATCCAGCGTGTGACTGATGACGCCTTCAGTCGAATTTTCTACTGGAACTACGCCAAACTGACACAATCCGGTTTCTACCGCATTAAAAATCTCGCTTATCGTCGCTACCGGCACAGTCTTCACGGCATGTCCAAAATGCTTAAACGCGGCTTGTTGTGTAAATGTGCCTTCGGGTCCTAAAAACGCAACTTCTAAAGGCTTTTCCATCGCTAGACATGCCGACATGATTTCCCTGAAAAAACGTATCGCGGCCTCATCTGACAAGGGACCTTCATTCAGCTCCTGAATGCGCCGCAATACCATTGACTCTCTATCCGGTCGATAAAATGATCCCTGCTCACCTTGGGCAATCTTGGTTCTGGCAACTTCTAATGCGCAAGCGGCTCGCTGATTAATCAAATGCAGAATCTGTGCATCGATGTTATCAATTTTTTCTCTTAATTCAGCAAGCGGAGTGATAGCAGTCATCGGCGTATCCTTCTGGGTAACAAAATTAATGTGTGCGTTCAAATTCTGCCATAAACGCCATTAACGCCTCAACACCTGCTTCCGGCATCGCGTTATAGATACTTGCCCGCATACCACCCACCGAACGATGACCTTTCAGCTCATATAAGCCATGCGCTTCTGCTTCGCTAAGAAAAGCTTTGTCCAGATTTTCATCCGCTAAAATAAACGGTACATTCATGCGCGAACGATAAGGTATTGCCACTGGATTATGGTACAACGCTGATTCATCGATAGCCTGATACAGCTTTGTCACTTTAGTGATATTACGTTGTTCAATTGCAGCAATACCGCCCTGCCCTTTTAACCATTTGAGGACTAAACCGACTAGATACCAGTTGTACGTTGCCGGCGTATTAAGCATAGACTGGTTTTTTGCTTGCTCGGCATAATTGAAGACTGGCGGCGTTGTTTTAGTGGCATTGCCACACAAGTCATCGCGAACTATCACAATAGTGACACCTGACGGCCCCATATTTTTTTGCGTTCCGGCATAAATCAGACCGTATTGATTAACATCAACCGGACGCGACAAAATATTGGATGACATATCAGACACCAACGGTAAACCTTTGCTATCGGGAATATTTTGAAATTCAACACCGTGAATGGTTTCGTTCGAGGTGTAATGCAAATAAGCGGCCTCGGTATCAATAACCCAACTGGCTGCATCAGGAATGCTAGTAAATTTAGTATTTTCAGCACTAGCACTAACAACAACCTCGCAGAACGCTTGCGCGTCTTTAATGGCTTTCTCCGACCATGCCCCGGTATTGAGGTAACACGCTTTAGTTTTACCGTTAAGCAAATTCTGCGGAATTAACGAAAACTGTGCCGAAGCACCGCCTTGTAAAAACAGCACCTTATAATTGGACGGAATAGCGAGTAACTCGCGTAAATCGCTTTCTAATTCTTCAGCTATCAACGCAAAATGCTTGCCACGATGGCTCATTTCCATCACCGACATACCACTGTCGTGCCACTCCAACATCTCTTGCTGAGCTTGCAATAAAACAGATTCGGGTAGTGTGGAAGGACCTGCGCTGAAATTATATATTCTGGACATTATTATTCTCCTGATGGCTGTTCATTGTTAGCTAAAGCATCTTCACCGATTAACACATCGTCTTCTTCATTACTACCGTCGTCATCGTCTGCCAGACCTTCAATACGATCCACACCGATGACTTTTTCTTTTTTATCCAAACGAATAACGGTTACACCCTGAGTATTTCTACCCACTACGGAAATTTCAGCAACACGCGTTCTGACCAACGTACCGCCATCGGTGATAATCATCAGCTCATCGTTATCATTGACCAGTAATGCACCGACCACCTTGCCGTTGCGCTCAGAGGTCTGCATGGCAATGGCACCTTGACCACCACGCGTCTGGCAATTGAACTTTTCTACCAAAGTACGTTTACCATAACCGTTTTCGGTAATATTCAAGACCGTACCTTCCGACGCAATAATCAGCGAAATGACTTTTTGGTCTTTTTGCAAACGCATGCCTCGCACACCAGCGGCGGTTCTACCCATAGAACGCACATCGGCTTCGTTAAAACAGATCGTTTTACCGTCGCTGCTGAACAGCATGACATTTTGCTGACCGTCAGTAATCGCTACGCCAACCAGCGTATCGTCTTCGCGTAATTCAATGGCCATTTTACCGGTAGTCCGCTGGCGCTCAAACTCGTTTAGCGGCGTCTTTTTTACCGTACCCGCAGAAGTCGCCATAAAAATAAATTTGTTGTCGGTAAACTCCTGGACGGGCAGCAACGCATTGATTTTTTCGCCCTGCTCCAAGGGCAACAGATTAACAAACGGCTTGCCTCGAGCAGCGCGACTGGCAACCGGTAATTGATAGACCTTAAGCCAATACACCTTACCTAAGGATGAGAAACACAAAATGGTATCGTGGGTGTTGGCAACAATCAGCTTATCAACAAAATCCAGCTCTTTAGTCGCTGTCGCCGATTTACCGCGTCCGCCCCGTCGCTGGGATTTATAATCGCTTAATGGCTGAGACTTGACGTAACCTTCATGAGACATGGTAACCACCATATCTTCTACAGTAATCAGGTCGCCATCGGACAAATCCAACTGGGTCTGGACAATTTCAGTGCGGCGCGGATCTGAATACTGGTCTTTAATCGCAACCAATTCTTCCCTGATGATTTCCATCAAACGGAAGTCATTGCTGAGGATAAAGAGGTATTCATCAATTTGTGCCAACAACTCTTTATATTCATCGACAATCTTACCTTGTTCAAGTCCGGTCAATCGGTGCAGACGTAAATCCAGTATCGCTTGTGCCTGAGTCTCTGACAGCCGATAAAAGCCACCATGCAAACCGAATTCAGCTTCTAAATAATCCGGTCTTGACCGATCAGCATCCGCCCTGTCCAGCAAAGCAGCAACTAACCCAGCATTCCAGGTTTTTGCCAGCAAACCTTCTTTAGCTTCTTCGCGATTGCTTGAGGTCTTGATCAACTCGATCATGTCGTCAATATTTGCCAAAGCAACCGCTAAACCTTCCAACACATGCGCCCGTTCACGCGCCTTACGCAACAAATAAATAGTACGGCGCGTAACAATCTCGCGGCGGTGATCAATAAAGGCACAAAGAATCTCTTTAAGATTCATGCAATGGGGGCGACCGTTTAGCAGTGCCACCATATTAATACCGAAAACAGTCTGGAATTGCGTTTGCTTATAAAGATTGTTCAGTACCACTTCAGGCATTTCACCACGGCGCAGTTCAATCACCATACGCATCCCATCTTTATCCGATTCATCACGTAAGCCGGAAATACCTTCGAGCTTGCCTTCTTTAACCAGCTCGGCGATTTTCTCCAGTAATCTGGCCTTATTCACTTGATAAGGTAATTCTGTCGTAATAATAGCTTGCCGACTGCTATCACCGATATCTTCAAAATGGCAACGTGCACGTAGATAAATTTTCCCCCGCCCAGTCGTATAGGCGCTATAAATACCTGACGCGCCGTTAATGGATGCCGCCGTAGGAAAATCAGGCCCAGGAATATAGGTCATCAAATCGACAATAGAGGCTTCAGAATTATCAATGAGCGCTAAGCAAGCACTAACCACTTCAGATAAATTATGTGGTGGTATATTGGTCGCCATGCCCACGGCGATACCTGACGAACCATTCACCAGCAAATTGGGCAAACGAGTTGGCAACACTTCTGGCTGAATCTCGGATTCATCGTAATTGGGAATAAAATTGACCGTTTCTTTATCAAGATCAGCCAGCAGTTCATGGGCAATTTTTGCCATGCGCACTTCGGTGTACCGCATCGCTGCCGGAGGATCGCCATCAACTGAGCCGAAGTTACCTTGCCCGTCAATCAGCATGTAACGGAGGGAAAAAGGTTGCGCCATACGTACCATCGTATCGTACACAGCAGTATCACCATGCGGATGGTATTTACCGATAACATCACCGACGATACGCGCGGATTTTTTATAAGGTTTGTTCCAATCGTTACCTAGTTCACTCATCGCGTACAACACACGACGATGTACTGGCTTTAGTCCGTCTCTGACATCTGGAAGGGCTCGACCGACGATAACGCTCATGGCGTAATCGAGATAGGACTGCTTCATCTCATCTTCGAGATTGACAGAAATAATTTCTTTAGCGAAGTTTGACATTGATCCCTATATAAACAATGTGTCGATGAGAGATCATCGACATGATTTCTTGGCGGCTTTTTAATTTTAAAGTATGCAAAAACACAAACTTTAGTCCCTTTTGTCAATGCAGCTGCACTGCATAAAAGAGCGGCATTATAGCAAAATGTCGCTATCGAGTCGAAGATGTTGATTCATCCGATGTTGAAATAAATCAGAAAGTTTACTCAACATCCCGCTAAAATAGGCAGAGAATAACTCACTAAATAAGTACATTTTTATTTCTATCGAAGTAGATTTTTCCAAGCAATCATTAGTTGGAATATTGATGACCACATACGGATATCGTTATGTGTAAAAGCCTTTACAAATCGCTTTCTGGTGAAGAGTTTTCAATCTGGGTAACCCATCACTTCGGATCAGGATAACCAATAGACCAGTTCTGAATATCGCCGGCATTTACAAATAAGAAAAAGCAACCGATGTGTCAGATTACGCTGACGCATTTATGCCCTTTAGGATAAACTCAACCTTATATATTGATTATATTATTGATAATCAATATAAATCGCTTACAAAACATTATTAACCTAACCTGAACGCGGTAACATGAAGGCAAATTTATATCGCCAAGGTGTCCATTACATCAATCATAAACTCCATTTCTTCATCTTCAACTTTAATCCAGCTAGCAAACCCTAAGCTTTTTAACACGCTGTTACCTTTTTCACCCAAGGCCATTGCAACGAGCAAATTCTGAATATCATCCCTTTTATCAGCTAAACTTGGCCCTATCATCAGAGAATGATGAATAACACTGATTTGGCTTCGAACCAAAATTTTGAGCTTGTTTTTAGTGATATTCGCTAAATCGTCATAAGCCTCTGCGAGAAAAATACCTACATCGGCATTACCTTGAAGCAAATTTTTTGCTACCAACACATAGGAATTATGAATAGCAGTTTGAATATTGTCAGCACTTAAATCAGCTGATTCCAGCATTATCATACCCATCATAAGAACCGCAGGATCTTCTGTGACAGCAATCGTAATGCCAGGCATTAAATTAGTCACTTTATCAACGCTACTCTCTGCACTGACAGCAATAATAGCTTCATCAGCAACACCATTTGCTCTGACTAGAGGCAAAAAACCTTTCTCACGCACCAGCATTGCTGCATCAAACGGATTGGCATAAATCAAGTCAACTTCATTACGCTGAATAGCCTCAAGCTGGGCTTGAAAACTATCATACGTTTCCAGATGAATAGCTTGCCCTGTTTGTTTTTGTAACCAAGTATTGAAGAAAAACCATCCAGACAGATGATCGGGAGAAAAGTCAGGACTGACTGTAAATTGATACGGCATAATGTTCCCTGCCAAATTAGTGTATGGTCAAAACAATGTTGGATAAAGTTTGATACATTCTTCCACTTTAGTTCGCGAAGGCTTACGCCGCACAGAGGTGTAGCTAACCACTTTACCTTGTCTGATATTAGGAATAACAGTTGCTTTAACCCAATAATAGCCACCATCCTTACGCAGATTCTTTACATACCCTTGCCAAGGTATACCTTTGTTAACGGTATCCCATAAATCTTTGAAAGCCGCAGATGGCATGTCAGGGTGCCTTAAAATAGAATGCGGTGAATCCAATAATTCATCTTCTGTATAACCAGATATTTCAACAAAAGCTTTATTAACATGGGTGATTATGCCTTCTTTGTCAGTGGTCGAAACAATCAGTTTACCGTCAGGATAAGGCGTTTCAATATCAGTATATAGAATGAGTCTAGTTATACTTCTGTATAAAGCCAAACGGGTTTCTTTATAATCGCCGATCATATCCTCTGGCTTCATGTCATGAATCATAACTATATCCCTGAAAATCTAGTCAGCAAAAACTATAAAAACTCAGCGATGCTTGACGCGGCACGCTTTACATCAAGAAAAATAAGACCTAATTTAGCGTTAGGTTTCGCCAACACGGTTAACACCGATTCTGGCCCTGCATAAGTCATCAAAACATAACCGTTAGCACCTTTAATCAACACTTGCTCCAATGTTCCGCGAGCTAACTCCTGAGCGGTTCTATCACCGAGTGAAAGCATTGCAGCACTCATTGCCCCCACTCTGTCTTCATCCATAGAGGCAGGTAAAACTGACGCTATCATCAAGCCATCTGTTGATATGATACCTGATGCTTCAATATCAGCCGATGTACCATTAAGTTCTGTCAATACAGAAGTTAACATATTTGCACGCATACTAATGTCCCCTTTTTCTTTTTAAAAATAGTGTGCCAATGTTCAAATTAAGCCTCCTTTGCAGCATAACGTATGCTTAACGCCCAAACCAGAGAAACAAACTCCGGTTGGTTGAAATGAGGTATGCCATAAATTGCAATCACAAAACGATTATTGGCTATAAATAATGGCCAAAAACCAACGTCACTGTTTCCGAAGACATCGACTATCGCCCAAGCATGGCTGGTTAAACCCATATTATTAAGTAACAAGCCTGCTCGCCGCTCGTGTACCGTTGCAATTTCTGCGCTCAACGCCGATAACTCCTCTGCAACTTCATGCGGAAAACCATGAGTAGCAAGGTAAAACCCCTGTTTTTCAGCAAGTAACACCTTGCCGTTTTCAGATATTTTACTTAATAGACCCGGCAAAATATCTTCCAAAGCACCTCTGGGATATTCCATTGCTGAATTAAGCCCTTGAACCCACCGTAAATTTTGACAATGATGCAGTAATTCAAGACACTTTTGCTCATCATCATTACTCATTAACCGTTTCAAGTTTTCAATATTAAGGGCTTGAGTTTCAGGTTGCTGCAATAATTTCCTTAAGAATTGACGCGGTTTGTCAGTTTCTTCAGTAGAAACCGCATAGTAAGCGCCTGCCGGCGTTGGGTATAAATAAAGCCCTTCCGTTAATGCGTAATCACTGCTCATTGTCACCCTCTAGTCCAGGATCCAATGAATACAGTAATGCTTGAATCAACAAGGAAACATCATTTTTTACACGGGCATCAACTGCAAAAACGGGTGGCTTTAACCCAATGCCCTGCAATTGAATGTGATAGTCATCAATAGTTGGCTTGCCACTTAAATCCATTTGAGTAATACCTATAGCCACTGTAGTATCAGCGATAAATTTTTCAAACGTGTCTAAAAAAAAACGCATATCTTGGAAAGGATCAGCTCGAGTATTGTCTAGCAGTAAAACCAATCCTATTCCGCCTGTTACTAAAATATCCCACATAAAATCAAAGCGTTCTTGACCAGGTGTGCCATAAAGATGAAGTCTCTCGCCACCGGGTAAATTCATAATCCCGTAATCCATTGCAACCGTTGTTGATGACTTCCTGTATCGGGTCATATCACTGGCAGAAGCATCTGTTTTTATTGGAGGCAAGTCACTAATGGAGTTGATGGCTGTCGTTTTTCCAGCACCCACAGGTCCGGTAAAAATAATTTTATATTGACTCATGGTATATTGATTCCGCTATGCTTTTTTACCACGCAATACACTGAGAATTCGACTCAGCAAGCCTTGGTTTTTAGTTGATTTAATTTCAGAGGGATGCACCAACACATCCACATCGCGCCTAGTCTGACCAACCAAGCCTAATGCACAAGCGGCGCTGATAAATACAAAGACATATTGCGGCTTAATATTCAGGACTTCTGCAACATTCGCTAAAGTTCTTGGCCCCTGGATTAGCAGAGCAGCAATACGCATAGCATGAGGCGTAACTAAAAGTCGCGTAAAATTAGGCCACTGTTTCAGATAAACCGGCTGATTTATATCTATGTTTACAGGATAGCGCCCTTTTGATGCCCAACAAGCCACTTTCCAGAGAAACGCATCCATACTGTAGAATTTTTCTAACGCCCTATCCATAGACGACACCTCCAGACTCAATGGCGTTATAGACATTTTTGAGCCTAGCGTGTTATTAATAACTAATCCTGAAAACGCCCTAAGTTGACTCTCATCAACATCGAGCCAAACTTCGTCACTTTGTGGAAAAATAATCAGTGGACTCCATCCTGAATTCAACTGCCTAACTTGTGCTTTTGCGCGACTAACTTTAAAGGCAGAATCAACATAACCCTGAAAATACTCTCTTGGATTGTAATTTGCTTTATTAAACTGCTTGGGATCGTTAACATCAATGCCAGTAACACTACCTATAAAAGCACTAAAACCTTTCTCATTTAACTGCATTGCCGCTTGATGCTTAGACGATTTTTTCTGCTCGTCAGTGTTAATAAAGACTTTAAGTTTCTGCTCTCCCTCTACTGACGAAGCAATTTTTTCAGCCTTATTTATTTTAGATTCAGAGTCCGAGCCATAACCTAAGGGTGTAACCGTCTTGATTACTGCTTGTGTTATATTTCCAGAAAGCAATCCTTTAATATCAGCCAGTGCCATTAGCATGTCGTCGGTCTTTACCGGCTTTTTGATAAGAAATACATTGTCCAGCTGTTGATCATTTAGTGACAGTACAATAATTGGTCTATGCTCGTCCTTTTGCAAATACTCAGTAAGAAATTTCTTACCATTAATTGAATCACCATCAAAAATATCGCACTCTGCATTTGGCTCGTTAACAACAACAGCAGCACCTCTGCACGGCCCCTGCAGATACATTGTCATCATTTTGTAGCTGCGTTCATCCATGCCATGCAATGCAACTTTTAATGGACTTTTGTTTTTATCCATCACTCTTGGCCTTTAAAATAAATATTCAATTGAGTCCATTCATCAATCAGATCAATCCCGGCGTGGGTCAATTGTATTAGCATCTGATTAAATCCTGCGGAGTCACGCATAGATTGATAAAGGGTTAATAATTCATAATGAATTTCCAGTCTTTCCGGCTGTTCTAATATAGCCATTTCAAGCACATGCTTTGCCTCGTCTAATTGACTGTATTCAATATAATCACGAGCCAGTTCCAAAGAATCATAAATAACTTGATCCTGTTTTTTTTGCTGCTGAACCATATCATTAACGCCCAGCAGTCCTCTAGTTAAGATTGAATACTGATTGCCTACTAACAGATTGACATCTGCATGCTCACTCTTTAAATGTTTTTTGAGCACATCAAACTGATCAGCACTGAGCTGAGATTTTGCCCCCATTAATATCCGCCAGCTGATGGCCTGACCCCGGTTATTCAATACAACCAACAGATCAACAATAGCAGCAAAAAGCTGCTCATTCAAATTCGTATGAAAACAGTAATAGATCCGTTGGATATGCGAGATTAGATGCTTAGGCCTTCTAGCAATTCGAAAAACCAGCTTTTCCAAGAAATCTTTATAAGCTAATACATCAGTGTTCCAGAAATATTGATCTATATCCTGTAACGAAAACAAACGAACCTGAATGTACTCTGGTTTCGCTAAGTTTTCACTGATACGAATAATCAAATTGTTATCAACTGTCATCAATATGGCTTAATGGGTTTAGAGAATAGCTTTAAATTATCATTTTACAAGCGGGTTGACTA
>CANNKH010000071.1 GCA_947504985.1 Methylococcaceae bacterium
CGTGGCAGCCGTAGGGTAGAAAACGCCTTACGACTAACGCTTTCGGTCTTTTTGTCCCGCTTAACGTGGGTAGTCAGTTTTTAAATCATTGTTGATACTCACTTGATGAAAAAAAACACCGATTCCAGTAATTCCTTGTTCAACGGTTTTTCCGAGCCAGATCGTCGGTTGATAGAACTGGCATTGGCTGTTGTTGCGCAAATTCCCGACGATGAACATTATTACCGTCCTAAAGGTATTGAGGTTGCGGCGATTTTAATGGATTTTAATGTTGATTTAAGCACAATACTGGCCGCAATATTAAGCGATCCGCGCTTAGTGCAGCTAAATCTAAAGCCAAACATTAAAGAACAATTTGGAAAAATCGTCGCCGCCCTCGTTAAAGATGTCAACTGGCTAAATACTATTACCGTTTATTCGCTGGAAATGGCAGATCAGCCGAATCAAACCGAAATTTTGCGCCGCATGTTGTTGTCGATGACTCAGGATGTTCGCGCTGTATTGATAAAACTTGCTTTCCGCATCAAACGGTTGCGTGGGTTGCCGCGTGAATCTTACGAAATCAGACGCTTTATTGCCCAAGAAACACTAGATGTTTATGCGCCTATTGCCAATCGCATGGGTATCCACCAGTTGAAATGGGAACTGGAAGATATGGCTTTTCGTTATTTAAAGCCACAATCTTACCGTCGCATAGCCAAATCACTCAATGACAACCGGATATCAAGAGAGAATTGTGTCCACCGGTTTATTGGGTTATTGCAAGAAAGGCTCGCTGACGCGGGTATAGTCGCTGAAATTTCAGGTCGTCCCAAACATATTTACAGTATCTGGAAAAAGATGCAGCGTAAACAATTGGCCATAGACGAACTTTATGACTTGCTCGCTGTGCGCGTTATTGTTGATAACCTAACCAATTGTTATGCCACGCTGGGCGTTGTGCATAGCGACTGGCAAACCATCCCTAAGGAATTTGACGATTACATTGCCAATCCTAAAGAGAACGGCTATCAATCATTGCACACAGTTATTTTGGATCAAGACGGTAATCGAATTGAAGTGCAGATTCGTACCCGTGCCATGCACGAATTTGCCGAACTGGGCGTTGCCGCGCATTGGTCGTACAAAGAAGGTGGCAAACATGATGCTGCGATTGAAAAAAGTATTAGTTCACTGCGCAAGTTACTGGAAAATAAAGATGATGATGACACGTTGGGTGAAAATTTCCGTAACGAATTATTTCATGACCGGGTTTATGTATTAACACCGAAAGGGCAATTGATTGATCTGGTTAGAAATGCCACACCGCTGGATTTCGCCTACGCTATTCATACTGAAATAGGGCATCGTTGCCGTGGTGCAAAAGTAAATGGTCGGATAGTGCCGCTTACCTATACTTTAAAATCCGGCGAACAAGTAGAGATATTAACGGCAAAGGACGGTGGTCCAAATCGTAATTGGATAGATCTTAATCTGGGTTATTTAAAAACTTCGGCCGCTATTAGTAAAGTTAAAAGCTGGTTTAAAAATCAGCAACAAACCCAGAATATCACCGCTGGAAAAGCCATCCTAGATAAAGAAAGTCGAAGACTGGGATTAAAAACTCCAAACTTAATGGAGTTGGCCAAGTATTTTAAACAACCAGATACAGACAAATTATTGGAAGCCATTGGTCGTAATGATATTAGCGCCCGACAGCTCGCCCTTTTTTTCAAAATCCCAGAATTGGAAGTGGCGGCGGTAAAAAAACAGCTGCCTAAACTTACCAATAAATCAATTGTTTCTGTTGACGGCGTTGATAACGTGCTCACCACTTTTGCCAGTTGCTGCCTGCCGGTGCAGGGCGATGAAATTATCGGCTATATTTCTCTAAAAAAAGGCATCACGGTGCATCGTAAAAGTTGTGAAAATATCACCCATCTCCGTCTTGAAAAACAGGTGCGATTAGTTAGCGTGTCATGGGGAGAGAAAAAGTCCAGCTATTTTGTACCGATAGTTATTCAGACTTTCAGTGCGCAAAATGTGTTAAGCGACGTTACGCAAATTCTATCGCAAGCAAAAATTCATATTGCCAATGCGTCATTGGACACTCATCCTGATTTTTCAGCGGTTCTTAACCTGACTATTCAAATTACCAATACCGATCAATTAAGCCAAGTGCTTAATAAGATAAGCTGCTTGCCTAATATTGTTGATGTCAAACGCAAAACCTGAGTTGGCATTGGCACCACGTCTTTACTCGTTAGTCCTGTTAATGAATGAATACGGCACACTCGGTAACATAATGACAGCTAGCCCTTTGAGGACTAGCTGTCATGGTATTCGCTCACTAGCCTCTTTGCTTAAAATTTATTTTTCATAATTACTTATTTTCTGGTTCTGATGTTTGGACTTTTAGTAGTTCGTGAACCAGTTCGGCTTGTGCCTTGAATTGAGGGGGCACTGGAATGAGCCATGCTTTACCTACCACATGAGATAATAAGTTAGTCAACCAAGGTCGATTTGATTGTGCTTGCTGAAGGATAAATTGGTAGGATTCCCCGTCACTAATTACGGCAAAATCGTCTAGCCATACTTCAATTGTTTCCATTTCACCGTAAAGTTGTATTTGAGCGTAGGCTTTTCGAGTGTCGAGATCAAAACTAAAGTCTTTTAATTCTGCAATGCCTTTAAGGATGATGTTCGCTACCCATAGAACTATTTTATTAGGTGTCAGTTTTATTGCTATTTTGATGAAGCGGGCTTTATAACTCATTTACTAGCCTTGTTAGTTGGTAATCATTGTGTGTATTTAAAGCGGCAATCCGTTCTGATTTAATCATGGATGATATCCTTTCAATCTATTAAGCTGTTAGCGATAATTCAATGTCTCAAAAAGTAAAATTTTGTAAAACCAAGCTCAATACCAGTTCGACGCAGCGCTATCGGAGGATTACTGCTAAGGTGTTGCTGGCTTACTATAATTACTTACGAAGTATAAAGCCTCATTGCCTGCAACATCGCAGTCGATTACTTAATTAAAAATTCGTCTAGTGTTCTGCCTTTATCTAACATTGCCACTAACCATTTCTTTTTTGCCCCCATACCACTCCAAGTTTGAGTATGATCTTCTGGGTTGCGATATTTTGGTGGCTTATTTTCTTTTATTTTTTTGTCTTCTTTTGGCGATTTTAAATCACCCGCCAATTCTCCCAAGCTAAAGCCAGATTGATTAACTAATTCTTTTAATTTATCAGTCCATTCTTTTTTGTCAGCAAGCTTTCTTAGTTCAATCGCTTTTGCAATATTAGTTTGAATACTATTCAAGTCATTAAGTGCAATTGCTGATAATTTTTCAGGGGTGTAATCTTTTAAATTTTCCATATGTTATTGCCTGGTGGTTTTAATTATTAATTAATATCCGAATAGTTTACGCTAAAAAAATAGTGATGAATATAAAACATGTTGATCGTTTTAGGCTATAGAAGTCTGGTAATGTGACATTGATTTATACTGTCCATTGATTTAATTAGGCGACTAAGTACATCAATACTATGTTTCTAATTTCATGATGTGGTTGCTGCCGTAAGTTAGGCAAATAATTTCGTAATTATTCAGACCCCCACCTAAAATTACTGCGAGTAAGTCGTCATTCCGGCATTGATTGCCGGAATCCAGAACACAGGGAGGTGTTCGTAGCCCGCCATCCGTGGCTTCTGGATCTCGGCAATCCATGCCGAGATGACGTAACTAAGGAGGGGGTCTGAATAGTTACATAATTTCTTTTGTAACTATTTAGTCCCCCTCTTTGAAAAAGAGAGGTTAGGGGGGAGATTTTTTAAATAAATCCCCCTCGATCCCCCTTTTTCAAAGGGGGAAGCTGGATACAGTCCGGTTTTACCATAAGGGGGTCTGAATAATTACTTTATTTTAAGTAATCAGGCAAAAATTCTTGTGCAGAGACATCTTTATTTTCAATAAGTTATGCTGCGAAAATGTACCAAAACTTAAGCCTGATTACTTAATATAATCAGGGTATTCAATTCGGTCTATTTTTGTGAGTTTTTTAATATGAACATTTCTCCGGTGATTAAGCTGCAGACGCCGCAAGGTGAAATCCAGTTGCCGTATCAGCCTGGTACAACGTTACGCGATCTTCTTGTTGCAAGCGGTTTTCCTGTGCGTTCGGCGTGTGGTGGTAAGGGCACTTGCGGACAATGCCTGATACGTGTGCAAGAAAGCGACGCCATAGCGCTAACAGAGGGTGAAATTCGCTGGCTTTCAAAAAATCAGCTCCGTTCTGGGTGGCGGCTTTCCTGTCAGCTTAACCCAGCGACAAACTTGCATGTCAGAATAGAAGCGCCCGCTATCAAAACACATTGGCGACATTTGCGTGATGACGAGTACGCCTCGTTTATCAAGCCCTTTGCGTTACGTCCCCCTACTAACCGCTACGGTGTCGCCATTGATTTGGGGACAACACATATCCGACTGACCTTGTGGGATATTGTTGCAGGCAAACGACTCGCAGGACGTGCAGGGCTTAATCCGCAAGCCTGTTATGGCAGCGATGTGTTGACTCGTTTAATGGAAGCCGCGCGTTCCAAAGCCATTAGTGAAGAGATTAGTAAATTGGCAATCACGGCGATTGGTCAGGCGTTGACGAGTATTACCAAGAAATTAACTATCGATTTGCAAGCGATTGGTGAGGTATTGCTAGTGGGTAATACCGCAATGATGGGGTTGCTTTCCGGCAAAAATGCGACGTTGTTATTACAGCCGGAATATTGGACACAACCCCTGGATATTCAGCCTGATGATACAACGTTACTACAGCAGGCATGGGGATTATCCAATAATGCAATTATTCGCTTTATGCCGTCATTGGGTGGTTTTATCGGTTCGGATTTATTAGCCGGCATCATTGCCACTCGCTTGATAGATCAGCCCGCCGGTGCTTTGTTAATTGATTTTGGCACCAATTCAGAAATGGCGTTGTGGGATGGTGAAAAATTACGCGTGACTTCGACAGCAGGCGGGCCTGCTTTCGAAGGTTGTGGAATTAGTTGTGGCATGACAGGTGAAGCAGGCGCCATTTATCGACTTAAATCAGGGCAGGGCGCTCATTTCGAATTAGGCGTGTTAGGGTTGTGCGAGCCAAAAGGCGTGTGTGGCTCGGGATTGGTTGATGCGGTAGCCTATTTACGACGTAGCGGTCAGCTAGATAAAGTCGGACGCTATCAAGGCATCAGCGGCGATGGTTTTGTGTTATCAGCAACCCAGCCTAGCATCATCTTAAAACAGAGTGACATTGATGTTTTTCAACGCGCCAAGGCTTCGATTGGTGCCGGGGTATGCTGGCTTTGTCATCAAGCGGGCATTTCGGTTGCCGCATTGAGCCGTGTTTATGCGTGTGGTGCCTTTGGGCGATTGCTTGATGTCACTAATGCGCAGGTGGTAGGTTTGCTGCCACCCGTCCCCATTGATCGGGTGTATCTGGAAGGCAATACGGCATTGGCAGGTTGTGAAACAGGGTTACTTTCTTCTGAAGGAGAAAATTTATTGGCTGCAATAGGGGCAGTTTTGCAAGTGAATAACATGGCAGAAGATCACACTTTTGAAAGTTTATTTGTGGCAAACCTTTATCTCCAGCCGATGCAAGAATAAAATAAACGACTTTTATTTTAAGGGAATTCACATCGTGTTGGATGATGTCATCAAGGCTTATAACGAGGCTGTTTTAGACACAGATCGGGCGCTCGCGTTACAGATTGTTGCGGATGCGGTGGCACAAGGTATCAGTCCTGAGGACATCGTATTCAAAGTGGTGATTCCTGGGCTTGATTTGATGGTCAAAGCGATTAGCGAAGGGTTTGACACCAACCTTGCCCAGCATTTTATGACATCGCAGATTGCCGCCGATGTTAGTGAAAGAATGCTCGTGTTGTTCAAAACGCCACCGGAGATTGTTGGGCAAGTCATTATTGGTACCGCCGCAGGTGATTTGCATACGCTGGGCAAGCGCATTGTCATCGGCTGTCTGAAAGCGCAGATGATTGAAGTGACGGACTTAGGGGTTAACGTGTCGGCGGAAAAGTTTGTCAATGAAGCCGTAGCTCGCAAGGCTCAAGTTATTGGCGTGTCAGCCATGATGGTGCATACCGCCCGAAGTGAAAATGGTGCGCTCAAAGTGCGCCAGTTGCTTAAAGAACGCGGTCTGGAGCATAAAATTAAATTAGTCGTAGGCGGGGCGCCATTTCGCTATGATCCTGAGCTTTATAAAATGGTTGGCGCGGATGCTTGGGCCGAGAATGGCGTGTCAGCACTTAAAGTCATTATGGATTGCATTAAAGGAGTAAAGGCATGACCACAAGTATGGATAGATTAGTTGCGGCGGCTAACGGTCAGATCATTGATCATATTCCGGTATTTTGTAATTTGCTTGATCAAGGTGCACGCGAGTTAGGATTATCTATTGAAGACTATTTTTCCAAAGGTGAATATGTTGCCGAAGGGCAGCTTAGGATGCTGGAGAAATATGGTCATGATAATGTCTGGAGTCTGTTTTATGTGGGCAAAGAAGCCGAATTGTTTGGTTGCAAAAAAATTTGTTACGCCAATGATGGGCCGCCTAATGTCGAAGACTTCATCATTCACTCTTATGATGACATCGAAAAACTGCAAGTACCGGATGACATCAGCACACATCCTGCCTTTGTCGAAACAGCAAAATGTTTGGAAATTCTAAAGCGAGAAGTGGGTGGTAAAGTGCCTATCTGTGCTTATCTTACCGCTTCGATGTCGTTACCTGCCATCCTGATGAGTATGGAAAAATGGATGGAATTATTGATGATAGGCGAGCCAGAGGTACGAGATTTACTCTTGGAAAAATGCTCAAATTTTTTTCGTAAGGAAATCGAAGCCTATCGCAATGCGGGTGCTGATATTTTGGTTTATGCCGATCCTTACGGCTCAACCGATATTATTCCGATGAGGGTGTTTAAAGAATTATCACTTAAATGGATGAAGCGTGACCTTGAACCGGGTGGTTTGGAGGGTGTTGTTTATTATGTGGGAGGCGCGCGGCTTAATAGCGTCGCAGAACAAGTGATTAATGAAGTAGGGATTAACGCGTATTATCCTGGGCCACTGGATGATATTGGCGAATCGATGCGTATTGTCAATAACCGTGCCTTATGCGCTGGCGTTATTAACGACATCAGATTGCTCGACTGGACACCTGACGAGGTGCGAACTGAAGTGCAGCGCATTGTGCAGGGCGGTCTGCAAGTAAGTAATAAGTTTTTTTTTGGTACGGTGGTGATGCCTTACGGTATTCCTGATGAAAATATCAAGGCGATGATTAATGCCGCAAAAGAATTTGGACGCTTGTCGCTTCCGGCTTCAGATTAGATTAATAAATTAATAACGTTTGGTTAGCAGTGTGAATTCACTTGTGCCTTATCACCTTACTGCCCACAGTTAATTAATAAGTATTAATATTCATGTGGTTACGATTATTTTTTTGTGGTTTATATCAATCGTAGGTTGGGTTAGCGTCAGCGTAACCCGACGCAATCAGCACAAAAAATGTCGGGTTACGCTGACGCTAACCCAACCTACAAATTCATAATACATTGTTTTAATTAAATTAAAGTCTTAACTGTGGGCAGTGACTTTACCACCTGCTAACGAGTGTTATTAACCTGTTCTTAAAACGCTGTATGTCCATTTCTTAATTGAGTTGATCGTCTCTATGTCTGACAAAAATTGCTTGTTATTGGGATGTGGCATTTTGCAAAAAGAGGTTCAGTATCTCATTGAAAAAAATGGCTGGCCTTTGGATACCGATTTTCTTGATTCCTCTTTACATATCAATTTTGAAAAACTGGCCTGCGAGTTACACCAAGGTTTTTTGCGTCATCCAGAGCGGGAGATTATTGTTTTCTACGGCTGCTGTCATCCAAAGATGGAACAGCTGCTTGAAGCCGCGCATACCTTTCGTACAGCAGGACAGAATTGTGTTGAAATGCTGTTGGGGCAGGCGTTATTTATGGAAAAGCTAAGTAGTGGCGCCTTTTTTCTGCTCGAAGACTGGGCATTACGTTGGGATGAGGTTATCACTAAAACTTTCGGTAATAATCCTGAGGTCGTGCGCGAGATTTTTCAGCTTTCCAATCAGTCGTTGCTGTGTTTGCGTACCCCTTGTTCCGGTAACTTTGAGCAAGTGGCTCAGCAGGCAAGTGAGGCTGTTGGGTTGCCGCTGCATTGGATGGATGTCGAGTTAGACCATTTGGAAACCGTTCTGCGGCAAGTTGTCACTAAGAAACTAATCGTGTAATTATTCAGACCCCTGCTAAAAATTACACCGTGAGCGTACTTCCCCCTTTGAAAAAGGGGGATCGAGGGGGACTCAATACTTACCTAATCGTCAAGAAATAGAAATAATGAATGAAAGCGAAATGCGCTTGCGCATCATGGGTGACAATTTACCGGATAGTTATATTTACCAATTCACCTATCAGGATGAAAAGCCGCGTTTTTTATATATCAGCTCTGGCGTCGAACGTCTGCACGGTGTCAAGGTTGACGATGTCCTGCAAGATGCCTCAATACTATTGAAACGGGTTGCGCCGGAACAACTCCCCGCTTATTTGGAAGCAGAAGCCGCGAGTCGGCGGGAGATGACCGACTTCTCAATGGACATGCGCCTACAGCATATTGGCGGCGAATGGCGTTGGGTGCATATTCGCTCTCGTCCGCGTAAGTTGGAAAATGGTCAAGTCGTTTGGGATGGTTTGGTCGCTGATATTACCGATCGCCACTTGTTTGAGACGGAGATTAACCGGCTTGCGCAAGCCGTTGAGCAGAATCCTTCCGGTATACTGATTACTGACTTACAGGATAAGGTGTTGTTTGCCAACCAAGCTTGTATGCGTATTACCGGCTATCAGTTTGCGGAAATATACGGCAAAACCCAACGCGAGCTAATTTCAACCGAACTCACCGATGCCCAGTTCGATGAAATTAAAACCTTTCTGAAGGCGGGTAAGCCGTGGTTAGGCGTATTAAAAAACCGTAACAAGCAAGGTGTCCTGTATTGGGAGCAGATTAATGTCTCCCCTGTTTATGATGATACCGGCACAATAGCTAGTTACCTGTACATCCGCACCGATATTACCGAAAGCAAAAAAGTTGAGGAAGAGCTCAGGCAATATAAGGATCGTCTGGAAGAGCAGGTATTGGAGCGCACGATGGAATTAGTGCTGGCACGCGATGCGGCTGATACCGCAAACCGTGCCAAAACGGTATTTCTAGCTAATATGAGCCATGAATTACGCACGCCTTTGAACGCTATTCTGGGCTTTTCAAACCTGATGCGAAATGATCCCACCGTGTCTGAGTCACAGCTGGTGAACCTTAATATCATCAACCGTAGTGGTGAACATTTACTCAATCTGATCAATGAAGTATTGGATATGGCAAAAATCGAAGCGGGGCAAGTCCAGCTTGATAATGCCTCGATTGATTTGGGATGCCTGGTGCGGGATGTCAACGACATGATGCAAATTCGCGCACAGGAAAAAGGACTAACATTACTGCTCGATCAATCTTCCGAATTTCCTCGCTATATCAAAGGCGACGAAGCGCGTTTAAGGCAAGTATTAATCAACCTGATTGGTAACGCGGTAAAGTTTACGGTACAAGGTGGAATTACGGTACGTCTGGGCATCAGAGAAAACACTAGGTCACATTTGTTGATTGAAGTCGAAGATACCGGTGTAGGTATTTCTGATGAAAATCAACGGCATATTTTTGAACCGTTCGTCCAGGTCGGAGAATACGCTGTTAATCAGGGTTCTGGACTTGGGCTTGCCATTACCTGCCAGTTTGTAGAACTAATGGGCGGTCAACTGAGCGTCAAAAGTGAGCTTGGCAAAGGCTCAGTGTTTTTGGTTGATTTACCGCTTGAAGCCGTGAATGCGGCGGATATCAACAGACATGAAGGAATTTCAAAAAGCAATGTGTTAGGCTTGGCGCCCAATCAACCTATCTTTCGGGTGCTTATTGTTGATGATCAACTGGAAAACCAGTTATTGCTGACAAAGCTTATGGACGTGCTTGGTTTTCCGGTAAAGACCGCAAACAATGGCGTTGAGGCTATCGAGCAATTTCAACGCTGGAAACCTCATATTATCTGGATGGATAGACGGATGCCGACGATGGATGGTATACAAGCAACACAACATATTCGTAAGTTACCGGGCGGCAAAGCAGTAAAAATAGTCGCCGTTACCGCATCAGCTTTTGTTGAACAACGTGATGAACTGATCAATGCCGGGATGGATGATTTTGTTCGTAAGCCCTATCGCTTCAATGATATTTATGATTGTTTGAGCCAACTGCTGGGCGTAGCGTATATTTTCGAATTGCCGCCGGTTGCCTTGGCAACCGAACCCAGTGTTTTGGCGCTGACCTCGGATAGATTGGCGATACTCACTGCAGCATGTCGTGACGAGTTGAAAGAAGCGTTGGAATGTTTGGATAGCGACCGCATTACCAATGCAATTGCACAAGTTGAACGGTTAGATGCCGAATTATATAAAACACTGAGCTATTTTGTGGCAAACTTCGACTATCCTTGCATTTTAAAAGCCTTATCTTCACATGAGGAAAATTATTAAATGATACCCAAAGGTCACATTTTAGCTGTGGATGACACACCGGCCTCTTTGAAATTGCTAACTGATATTCTTAAGGAAGCAGGCTACCAAGTGCGCTCCGCCATTAACGGTCAGATTGCTTTAAATGCCGCTATTCGCAATCCGCCGGATTTGGTGCTACTTGATGTTCGTATGCCCGATATGGATGGTTATGATGTTTGTAGACAACTCAAAGCGCATGTTGAAACGCGTGATGTGCCGATAATCTTTGTGAGTGCCGCGTCAGCAACTGAAGAAAAAGTGTTGGGCTTTGAGGTGGGCGCCGTCGATTTTGTTACCAAGCCTTATCAACGCACCGAATTATTAGCGCGAGTTCGCACGCACCTAGAATTAAATCGGCTACGCAATTCTTTAGAAGAACTGGTTGCAGAGCGGAGTGGCAAACTGATTGAAAGTGAAAAAAAATTGCGGGCAAGCCTGCTGGATTCTATTTCGGCCATTGCCTCGATGGTTGAAATGCGTGATCCTTACACGGCCGGCCATCAATGTCGTGTTGCTCAAATTGCGGTAGCCATCAGTAAAGAAATGCACTTGTCGGAGAATCAAATTGAAGGCATTCATCTGGCTAGTATTGTCCATGATGTCGGCAAAATAAGAATTCCTGCCGAGATACTCAGTAAACCCGGTCGGCTAACGGTTAACGAATATAACCTCATTAAAGAACATCCCCAGACCGGTTACGATATTCTTAAGTCCATTGATTTTCCTTGGCCTATTGCTGAAATTGATTTGCAACATCATGAACGTCTGGATGGTTCGGGTTATCCGAAAAAGCTAAAAAAGGGCGAAATTTTGTTGGAAGCGCAGATCATTGCCGTTGCCGATGTCGTCGAGTCCATGATGTCACACCGCCCTTATCGCCCCGGCTTGGGTATTGATGCCGCATTGGAAGAGATTTCACTCAAACGCGGCATCTGTTTTGAGCCCGATGTGGTCGATGCCTGTCTTAGGCTTTTTCAGGAGCAGGGTTTTAGGCCGTCAGAGTAAGCGCGTCCATTGCTGTAACGTACAGCGGTTTCAACATCGGTTAGGAAATGGGTACGACACACTCGGCAACATGATGACTGCCAGTCCTCAAAGGACTGGCAGTCATGGCATCCTAGTCGTGGGCACGCTTTTTTGCCCACCGAAACAAACTTAGCTTTTTGAGCGAAAAATTCCTATGAACGCCACCCCCTCCTATCCCCCGTTGATTCATGCGTTATGCCATGCCGATGTTTATCC
>CANNKH010000072.1 GCA_947504985.1 Methylococcaceae bacterium
GCACTGCGTGTTGTGAGGGCTAATGGTGATTGGGAAAGGTACTGGGACAATTTGTCTGCCGCAGTGGCTGCGTAAGATTTTTATGGATTCCCCACACTTTTAATCACACCCCCTTGCGGGTATCGCTTCCCCGATAATCCGCAAATAAGCGGATGATTCTTTACCCCCGATATTCCCTCTCAGAAACAAGCCGTGGTATTGTTACGGCGTTTCGGCAACATGATGACTGCCAGTCCTCAAAGGACTGGCAGTCATGGCATCCACCGAGAGTACACATCACAAGACGAAATTGTTTTATGCTCATGCCTAACTAGGATTCCAGCCATGCTTTACCCAAGAGAAAGCCGTTCTCGTGAAGTCAAAGACCTCAGTGGTATCTGGCGATTTAAAGCCGATAGCCAAGCTCAGGGATTAAAAAACCAATGGTTTTTGAGCCCGTTGACAGAGACGATCCCCATGCCGGTGCCGTCGAGCTACAACGATATTACTCAAGACATTAGCCTTCGCGATTTTTTAGGCGACGTGTTTTACGAAACCTTATTTCACGTTTCACCTTACTGGCAAGCAAAGAAAGTGTTGCTGCGTTTCGGCAGCGCAACGCATAAAGCCATCGTTTTTCTCAATGGACAAGAAGTCATGCGCCATCACGGTGGCTTTTTACCTTTTGAGACCGACGTATCGGCTTTTCTTGATTTTTACGGTGAAAACAGGCTTACCGTTTGTGTCAACAACACGCTTGACTGGTCATCACTTCCGCCCGGTGAAATAACATCGCGCAATGACGCTGACCATCCTGAGGGTTATCAGGTGCAGGAAACCTATTTCGATTTTTTTAATTATGCCGGTTTGCATCGCAAAGTTTGGCTTTACGCCATTCCACCCCAAGGTATTGAGGATATTCAGGTAGATACTTCTTATGAAAAAGGTCAAGGCGGCTTAACTTATCAAATATTAGCGCCTGAAGAAAGCCAGGTAATGGTTGCCTTACTGGATGCACAAGGTAACAAAGTTGCAGAAGCCACTGGCGCATCGGGTCATCTCAACATCACTAATGCCAATGCTTGGGAGCCTGGACAGCCTTATCTTTACCGCTTTCAGGTATCGACAACTACCGAAAATGCAGCAGATGATGTGTATATCTTACCGGTTGGTTTGCGTAGCATTAAAGTGACGCCTAAACAATTTCTGCTTAATGGCAAGCCGTTTTATTTTCGGGGTTTTGGCAAGCATGAAGACAGTGATTTTCGTGGGCGAGGTTATGATGCAGTCACTATGATCAAAGATTTCAATTTGTTGCACTGGTTGGGGGCAAATTCATTTCGTACTTCACATTATCCTTATGCCGAAGAAATCATGAACTTTGCCGACGAACAAGGCATTGTCATTATTGATGAAGTACCTGCTGTCGGTATGCACTTGTTTAATGCCGATCAACAGGTATTTACCCAAGATCGAGTAAACGATAAAACCTTGGACAATCATATCCAAGCCGTACAGGACTTAATTGCCCGAGACCGCAATCATCCCTGCGTGGTAATGTGGTGTTTGGCTAATGAAGCGGCGACTTATGAAGACGCTTGTCTACCGTATTTTGAGAAAGTGGTGCAAACCGCTCGAAAATGGGATGCCCATCGCCCGATCACCTTGACCCATACGCCCGTTAAAGAAGACTGTAAAGTGGCGCATTTATTCGATGTGCTGTGCCTTAATCGCTATTATTCGTGGTATTCGGATAGCGGCCATTTAGAACTGGTGGAAAAGCAAACGCTTAACAGTCTGGCGTATTGGGCGGAGCGTTGGCATAAGCCCTTACTGTTAAGTGAATTTGGTGCGGACAGCATAGCGGGTCTGCATTCAGAGCCGCCCGTGATGTTCAGCGAAGAATATCAAGTCGAAATGATACGGGCGATGTTAAAAGCGGTAGACGCTTGTGACGCTGTTATTGGTGAACACGTCTGGAATTTTGCCGACTTTGCGACCAAGCAAGGGATTACCCGCGTTATGGGTAATCGTAAAGGGGTATTTACACGGCAACGTCAACCTAAAATGGCGGCGCATTTTCTTAAGCAACGTTGGCATGACATGAAAGATAAGGATGACCATGATGGGCCTAGTCGCCTGTCGGACTTACCGCCGTATTTAATGCGACAATAGCATCATTGCTAGGCAGGATATAAATCTTACACGTGTAGGTTTTTTTCACCTATCCTCCCTTTGACACCCAAGCAGCCTGAGAAAAATTGCTGATTCCTGATAGCGATGGCCAGGCTTCGGGGCTTGCTGGTCTAATCTCAAGCAGTTGATGATTGAGTAACGCCGTGACAACCAATGCGTAGCCGTGTTGAAAGAACAATACGCTGACCACCAACACCACGAAGCGATCACCCAAACTGGTGGCATCAATTCCCACGGCCAGTTGTTTGCCTGTCCAGCCATCCAGTATCCAGCTCAGCCAGTGTGTCCCCAACAGACGGTGACATCGAGCTCCGCCCGCTGGTCTCCCGCTTTGGCATCGGCTTCGCGGTACGTATCGCGCAATCGTTCGCGTACGGTGTTGAACGATTGTCCCAATAGCGGCGCCAACATATCAGCCATGGCACTTAGGGCGTGTTTTAAAAGTCCCGATGTAGTAAAAATCGGTCTCAATTAACTGGGTTGTCCAAACGTAACAAAGGAAAGTTGGATTAAATCCACGTAATCAGGCGTACAGATCAACCAGCTCTTTAATCGTTTGTATCGTTTCCTTCACATCAAGCGCAGCGGACGCATAATTTTTAGAGAGTAGCTGCTCTGGAAGAAGGTGATCCCATTTTTCTGTGGTTTTGCCATTTGGTGGAATCGCGGCTACTAAGTCTTTCCCAACTGGTGCAGGTAAAGCCAAAATCCTTTTTAATACATTTAGCAGATCAGATATAGAAACCTTTGCGGTAATTACAAAATCGAAACGTGTTTTAATACCGTGCATTTCAAGTAATAAACAAAAAGTTTTAGTCACCCGATTGCCCCGCCAAGTAAATATTATAACTTCATCATTAAAACCTAAAATAGTTTGCGGTTTGTCTGCTAATTTCATCAGAAGGAATTCAGAGCGTGCTTCTTCCAACAATGCAGATGCCCTTCTATCCAAAAATGAAATATTGTTTGTCTCAGCTAATATTCGGTACATTTCTTGACATACATGGTCATCAACTGAGAAGCCTTCACCTGAAAATTTTGGTGGTTTTCCCGTCCTGTCAGGAACAACATCAATACGCTTAATTTGATTATTACTATTTTCTACATGATGAACCATCCAGCGTTTTCCAGCAAAAACAATACAGTCACCAGACTCAACATAGTAATTAATAGGCAAAGTACCTAATGTTTTGTGATCATGTACGATTCGATATTCTTCTAGTTCTTGGAAAGCAGCGTAGAATTTGTAGTCATTGACGATTTTTTCTCCCACAGTACCATGCAATAAAAGCCCTCTCTCGGTTTGTATGATGATGTCTTCATCACCTAAATGTCGTAATAAGTCGATGAAATCTTGTTTCGAAAAATGGCTAAACGCGCCCTCATGCAGGATTTTCCAAGCATCGGATGCGCTGACTCCACTGTATTGAGCAATGATTGCAAGTAATTGTTGAATTAAAGTTGAGGCATGGAAATTCTGAACTCGTGGCGGTTCATACCATTTTGAAATCAATAAACGAATTTGGGCAATAAGTTGTATGAGTTCAATACGCAAGCGTGTTGAAACATTACTATCTTGTTTTATTTCATTTTCATCTGCATAGCCTAGCAAAATTGCAGATTCATCTTGCCTTCGACCCGAACGTCCTAGACGCTGTCTAAGACTAGCAACGGATGGTGCGCAGCCAATTTGGGCAACCTGTTTAATATTTCCAATATCAATCCCTAATTCGAGGGTGGTTGTACAAATAGCCGTAATAGGTTTTTCGGATTTTAATGCGGCTTCCATTTCTTCTCGAATAGTTTTTGATAAGCTGCCGTGATGAGGGAAAAATTCATTTTCAACACCTGCTTTTTCTGATTTTTCTCTCAGTGCATCAGCAAAAATTTCGACTTTTTGGCGACTATTTGGAAAAACCAAATTACTACTACCACGAAATTTTTTGAATAAGTCTTCGATTACTTCATCTTCAAAGTTCTTCGTATACCCCTTAATCAAAAGCCTCAAGTCTCGAATATCACTTTTGCTTTCGATGATTTCAGCTAAATTGCTCGAGTTAGGACGTAAAAACGCCGCTGCTTTTGGCATATCGCCTAATGTGGCAGAAAGGGCAATGCGAGGCGTGGTGTGTTTTAAGACAATATCGATGCGGTGCATCAGTGACTGAAGTTGTTTACCTCGCTCCGTTCCGATAAACGCATGAAGCTCATCAATCACAATATAGCGAAGGTGTTTAAATATGTTCGGGATATTGTGACCACGAAGCATCAACATGGCTTCTAATGATTCGGGCGTAATCAGCAATACACCAACGGGCACTTTTAGAAATTTCTGTTTTTTAGACTGAACTGCATCGCCATGCCACGGCGTAATAGGAATTTCTAACTTTTCACAGAGTTGTTCAAGTCGTCCGAATTGGTCATTAATCAACGCTTTTAGTGGGCTGATGTACAAGACGCAACCCATTTCCGGCATTTGTAACATCCGAGTCAGAATAGGTAAAAATGCTGCCTCTGTTTTGCCAGAAGCGGTTGCCGCAGCAAGAACAACATCCTTTTCACCCTTTAAAATTAACGGAATGGAATACTCTTGAATATCCCGAAGTTCAGCCCATTGATTGTCCCAAATCCAGCGTTGAATACGTTTATCAAGCAGGTGAAAACTGCTGGAATGTTCAGAGTTTGAAGCTGACAAGCTCATCATCCTCGCTGTCAGCAGAATCAACCATTGATTCGCCATGATCTGCTTTTACTTTAACGTAACCTAATAATGTTTCCCAATTTGCTTGTTTATTTTGCTCAAGCACGGCAAGCAAATCGATAAACTCTTTGATTGTATTGCGCGGTGTTCTAAAACTGGCATCACCAACTTGCTTATAACAATGTCGCATAAAAGCCTGCAATCCCTCTTCAGGTAGCAAATAATTGCTTTCATCACCACCGGCATAAACATGAAGAAGATTGTGCAGCAAGACCAAAAACTCATTTTGTGTAAAACTACTGAGTGGAATAACTGCCCCTGAAAAATCTACAAAATTATTGTTTTGGGTAAAGCGATTTACTGCCAGACGTGAACGCAGTGCGTCATAGCTGTACAGTCCGAGCCGTGTGTCGGTTAAAAACTTTGGTGTACCACCTAAGACAAAACCTAATCCTTCCGTTGTCCCTTGCAAAGAATCATTGAGGATTCGCAAGATTTGCTCGTAATTGGCATTTCTGGAATGAGGATTAGTGATTCTGCATAAATTTACCAGTTCATCAAAGCAAACTAACAGCCCCGAATAACCCGCTAAACGCACAAAACGCCCCATCAATTTTAGTTGGTCATAAAACGACGCATCATTGATGATACTTCGTACTCCCAAAGCATTTTTTGCGTCTATTTTGCTTGTAAATTCTCCTCGTAACCAACGTAGCGCATCTGCTTTAAGTTGTTCATTGCTATATTCAAAACCGCGTCGATAGGCATCGATAACTGTAGCAAAATCATAGCCGTTGGTCATTTCGGTTAAGTGCTCTAGTTTTAGGATAATCGCTTCGGCATCTCTAATGCCTGCTTCTTTAGCTTCAGCGATAGTGCTTGTAATAAATTTTTCTAACACGCCAGCCAATGCGCCGCCTTCTGGCTTCATGCGTGTTGATAAATTTCGCATCAACTCTGCATATAACGAACGCGCTTGGCCATTGGAAGACTGCAAGCGTCTGTCAGGATTCAAATCAGCGTGTACGGTAACTAATTTTTTCTCTAACGCAAGTGAACGTACCAAGCTCAGAAAAAAAGTTTTCCCTGCACCATATTCACCAGTAATTAACCGAAACGTTGAGCCACCGTCTGCAATCCGGTCAATATCTTTTAAAAGCTCTTTAATCTCTTGGGTTCGTCCAACTTGGATATGCTGCAACCCACGATTGGGTACAACACCACTTCGTAGTGATTGAATAATCGTATCTCTGTCTTTTGGTCGAATCACTGTCATTTGAAAATTTCCTTGTAAAGTGAAATGTTTATTTCGATTGGGTCATAACCATCAACAAAGCTTTCTTCGCAATCATCGAAAAAAGCCTCGTTAATATATTCAAGTACGCCGTCGATCATCATGCCTTTCATGATTACCGCTAATTCATTACGTTCCCATTCTTGGCGTGTTGCTAGCGTTTTTACGATTTCAAGGTGCGTTTCGTCCAAATTTAATACGGAGGAAATATTTGTTTTCGATGAATTGGAGACAGTGGGTGCTACGTTATCTTGCTCATAAATAGCGTCCAACATTGCGGCAACCTTTTTAGATTCTGCTTTAATATTAGCAACTTGTTTTGTATCAAATTCGAGTGGTTCGGGCGGTGGGGGGATTTTAAAACCTGTAGACGGCTTAGTTTTGATGGGGGTTGTATCTTGATTTTGGTAGATAATTTTTACATCCTCTAACAAATCAATGCTAATTAATTCATACAAGGAAAATGCTCCTGTTTTTTCAAAATAACCATCACCAGCCCAGAAGTTTAATTCTGCTGAACAATTATCTTCAAAGGGATAAAAGTACTTAGATTCCAACCAAAGCTTTTTTGCAATCAAATCATCCAAATAGGCTAGAAAATTACTATGCTCACGGTAACGAAATGGTGTTTTTATCCATTTTCCATGAAGAATATTTAAAACAATGATTGGATCCGTATATATGTCATCTGTGCCCTGCCTACTCGGTAAGCGACTATGTTTTAACCATTCATGGTTATGATTGTCATAATCTTCAAACCAATGCTCAAAGCCGGTGTCATAAACGGATGATGCTTGCATAAGCGATGAGTTAGATAACTCAGCTGATATTTTTTCTCTTCGGGTTATAAAAACTGTAGCTTCTCTACAACCTAAAAAGGCTAACCGCTCAAGCATTTTTTCCAACAAGGTTGAAGAAACCTTTGGATTATTTTTTAACTCAGAATAGAGATGATAGTCTCCTGACTCTGTCAAAAATGCGAATGTTTCAGTTGTAGCGTTGGAATTTTTGCTGACGGCAATCAGCACATCGGTGTTTGTAGATGTTTTAGCCAGTTGCTCCAAAATATCTGACGGTGTATTTTCACCGCTCGCTATTAAAACTCCAGGCTCTCTGTAGCCTGAAAAAGCTAACCGCTCAAGCATGTTTTCCAACAAAGTTGAAGAAACCTTTGGATTATTTTTTAACTCGGAATATAAGCGATAGTCCCCTAACTCAGCCAAAAACGTTAATGTTTTAATAGTAGCGATCGGGTTTTTGCTGATAGCAATCAGCACATCAATATTTGTAGATGTTTTAGCTAGTTGTTCCAAAATATCTGGTGATGTGTTTTCTTCGCTTGCTATTAAAACGCCAGCCTCTCTACAACCCGAAAAGGCCAACCGTTCAAGCAACTCAGCTAAAAATGCTAATGTTTCAACTGTAGTACTCGGGTTTTTGCTGATAGCAATCAGCACATCAATATTTGTAGATGTTTTAGCTAGTTGTTCCAAAATATCAGGGGGTACATCATTCTTGTTAGCTAAATTCAAACTAATAGAACTATTCCCATTGCTATTATTAAAAATGCTCTTAATAATTTCTACAGTAGTATTTGGGTTTTTAATTACGGCACAAAGAACTTCAGTATTAACACTCTTCGCTAAAACTCTCAAAATGTGGCTAACCGTATTCGGATTATTTGCCACAGCAACGCGAACTTGTGTACTACGACTTTTCGCTAGAGAATCTAAAACGTCAGGTGAAGTTTTAAGATTGCTGGCAATATCCAAATCATTAATCATGCGTCATTTATCAAATACAAAAATATTCTTAACGCAGGACGAGGTATATGCCCTGTCCGCATAGTTTAGCAATGTTCCCAATTAACTGCATGGGTTAAACTCACGCACGCAAGAACTGCAAAAGACGAGGCATGTGAGAAATCAGGCCATTTTCGTTGTGACTGCTATCCAGAAAGGCTTTCTTGATCGACAAGAGAAAGAAATAGGCACGATTCGTTCTAATCAAGCCGTTTAAACTGAAACTGCGGGCATCTGATTTTGCCCCAGACACTCGGCTAAGAGAGTTATCCCTAAAGCCGAGGTCAGTAATGAAAATAAAAAGTGAATCTAACGACTCCCGCTGTCCGCAACGAATAGACAGCACCTAAAAAACAGGCATTGGAATGTGAAAATCAGATGGCAGTCCAACAGTAGCGAAGGATTTAGAGTTTACCGAATCGATGTTGTATTCATGGTAAGTATTCAGTCCCCCTCTTTAGAAAAGAGGGGTTAGGGGAGATTTGATTAGATAAATCCCCCTCAATCCCCCTTTTTCAAAGGGGGAAGTCTACGTTTACAGTGTTATTTTTGACAGGGGTCTGAATAATTACTATTCATGACGAGCAAAATGTCCTCAAAAAGGGCTAGCCATTTGAAAATTAAAAGCTTCAGGGGGTGCCTGAAAACGTGAACTCAAATCGAAACCTTGAGTTGCGAAATTTACCAATTTAGGCAATTCTCCCATGCCAAAATGATCGAATTGGGGATCGAGTTTGAGCCTTAGAAAAATATCGCGCATCAACAGGCTTTGCATAGTCAACGAAAATAACGCCAAGTTATCACCAGGTATAAAAGGTGTCTGTTGAATATAATCAACTATTTAACACGGGACAGTTTTTGATAATCCTGAACACAGGAGTTGCTTAATGAATCCAACTTTAGAAATTTTTTCGCAAGGCGAAGAAATTGTGACCGGACAAACGGTTGATACCAATGCGGCGTGGTTGTCGCAACAGGCTGTAGAACTAGGCTTTGCCGTGACACGGCATACCGCCGTTGGCGACAAACTGGATGATCTGGTTAGTTTGCTTAAGGAAATTGCTTGGCGCGCTGATTGCTGTTTTTGTACCGGTGGTTTAGGGCCGACCAGCGACGATTTAACGGCGGCGGCAGTCGCCAAAGCCTTTGATATTCCACTGGTGTTTGATGACATTGCTTTTGCACAAATTCAGCAGTTTTTTATCAACCGTAAGCGAATGATGCCTGAATCCAACCGCAAACAAGCGATGCTACCCCAAGGTGCTGAGCGGCTTGATAATGACGTCGGTACCGCACCCGGATTTGCTGTGCAGCATCAGCGTTGTTGGTTTGTCTTTTTACCCGGTGTGCCGTCAGAAATGCGTTCGATATTTCTCGACAAAATAAAGCCGACATTGAATCAGCGGTTTTTATTACAACCCAGCACCTTAGTTAGCATTAAAACATTTGGCATCGGCGAGTCGGATATTCAGCAGCGTATAGATAAAATTGATATTCCTGCCGATGTTCAACTGGGTTTCCGCGCCAGCCTTAATGAAGTCCAAACCAAATTACTGTTTCCAGCCGATTATCCTTATGCCAATAGCACGGCATTGGTTACCAAAATTACTGAAACCTTAGGTGATAAGGTGTTTGCCGTTGATGGCTTGGGTGAGGTAACAGGTGACTTAGTCTATGCTGTCGATCAGCTCATGAGAGCGGGCAAGTACACGCTAGCACTGGTCGAAACCGCCAGTCAGGGGCTGATGGCAGGTTTGTGTACTGGCTCAGAATGGCTACTCGAAACCCGCTATGAACATTCTCTGGAAAGGCTGGCGCAAAAACTGGCGATTGCCGTCACTCAGGATGATTTATTAGAGACGGCAAAAGTAATTGCTTTGACGACGCAAGAAACCAGCGGCGCTGATTTTATTCTGGTTCAGCTTTATTCCGGTGATTTTCAAGTTTTGCAGGATAAAGACAAGCTCATGGTGTTACATACCGTTTTATTGGTTGGCAACCAGTGTTATCCGGCGAGTCAATCAGTCGCTGGATTAATTAAACGTAAGCAAAATCAGGCGGCATTACTGGCACTGGATTTATTACGCCGATATTTACAACGTATTTCATCGGATGCGTTAGCGGGTTATTCGGTGATCTTATAAAAAGCCTTATACCATTCAACAAAATGACTGATGCCATCTTCCAGTAACGTGTTGGGCTTATAACCTAGATCATTGACTAAATCTGAAACATCAGCGTAGGTATCGGGAATATCGCCCAACTGTAAAGGCAACAAGTTTTTTACTGCGGTTTTACCCAAACATTTTTCCAGCGTTTCAATAAATACCAGAAGATTTACCGGATTATTATTGCCAATATTATAAATACGGTAAGGCGCATGGCTGGTGCCGGGATCAGGAAGATCGCCAGACCAGTCGGCATTTGCCGCCGCCGGTTTATCAAGTACCCGAACGACACCTTCGACAATGTCATCAATGTAGGTGAAATCGCGGCGATGGTTGCCATAATTGAAGACATCAATAGGTTTGCCTTCGAGGATATTGCGCGTGAACATGAACAGTGACATATCGGGTCTGCCCCACGGTCCATAGACGGTAAAGAAACGCAAGCCGGTAGTCGGAATTTGATAAAGATGGCTGTAGGTATGTGCCATTAATTCATTTGCTTTTTTACTAGCGGCATAAAGCGATACCGGATGATCAACATTATCATGGATGGTAAAGGGCATACGGGTATTCGCGCCGTAAATAGAGCTGGTAGACGCATAAGCGAGGTGTTCTATCGCATATTTACGGCAGCCTTCCAAGATATTCATAAAGCCCACGATATTGGAGCTAATATAAGCGTCAGGGTGAGTGATCGAATAGCGGACACCCGCCTGAGCGGCAAGATGCACCACTCTTGCAAAATTTCCCTCGGCAAAAATAGTGTCTACCGCTTGTTTATCAGCAATATCCAATTTTACAAATTTAAAGTTCTGATAATTTTTTAACCGTTCAAGTCTTGCTAATTTCAAATTAACATCGTAATAATCATTAAGGTTATCTACCCCAACAATGTCATCGCCGCGTTCCAATAGTTTAAGGCTGAGTGCTGAGCCGATAAACCCTGCTGCGCCTGTTACCATTATCTTCAAAATATCCTCCTGACTGAATTAATAAAACAAGAATTTGGGTATTAAACGATACCGTATTAGCACACTCAAAAAATTTAGCGTCCGTAAAAACACGGTAAACATAATCTGCTAAAGTAAGCACTTTGCATTAAGCCTATAATTTTAACTGACATGATCTATACCGAAGACTTTTTTATTTCAGCAAACCAACTAATTAATGCCGGGCGCTTTATTGATAGTAAAGGTTGGGTGCCTGCAACCAGTGGTAATTTTTCCGCACGTTTGTCAGATGGCACTATTGCCATTACCGTTTCCGGTAAGCATAAAGGGCAGTTAGAAACGCATGACATTATGTTGATAGATGCTGACGCCCGTGCATTGGACGGTAAAAAGCCGTCTGCGGAAACGGTATTGCATACGTCGATTTATCAGCGTTTTCCAGAGATAACATCAGTATTACACCCTCATTCGCTCAACTCGGTATTGATTTCACGGTTGTTTAACGACGAATGTGTGCTTGAAGACTATGAACTTTTAAAAGCATTTAATGGCATTACGACGCATGAAAGCCGCATTGTGGTGCCGATTTTTGCTAACGATCA
>CANNKH010000073.1 GCA_947504985.1 Methylococcaceae bacterium
AAAACTGCATTCGGCCCATCGCGATAGGCAAAAAGAATTGGTTGTTTGCCGGTTCCGAGCGCGCGGGAAAAAGGGCGGCGAATATTCAAAGCCTATTTGCTACTGCCAAACTCAATGGCCTAGATCCCTACGCATGGCTTAAAGATACCCTTACCAAACTTCCGACCTGGCCTAATAGCCGTATCGATGAATTGCTGCCTTTATCGCCAGCGTTTATTGAATCATTAAAACAGAAAGCGTAGCAGATGGTTGCGCTGGGCCCTTACATATTTTTTAGGTCATATCACACACTTTTCGTTAAAAATAGGTCATATCAAACACTTTTATTTTTTTGAGGCCGCGCACCGGTTTTAAAAAAGCATGGAGGCCTTATTTTATCTACGCTAGCGCGGTTAGATATATATTGGCATGAAAATTGCTTATATTATTCTAGCAGCTACTGTTGCTGAAAATTTTGCACTTCCTCTCTACTTTTACAATATAAAAGGTTAATTAATGTCAATACCAACAAGTTATAAAAAAAATATTTTGTACGCGCTGCTACCTACGGCTATGGCGATTGTCAGTCAGGGCTCTTTTGCTCACACCCGCTTAGAATCACCAACTATCCTTGAGGGTAGCTCAGGGGTCTTGGCTCACAATCGGGTCAATATTGGACATGGTTGCCCACCGTCTACTGCTAGAAATCCTACTTTTGGCACTAACGTGGTGTTTCCGAACGCCATCAGTTACACGCCTATAATAGGTGTAGATGGAAGTAGTGCTGGCAAAGGAACTGCTAAAATATTTGCTACCAATCAGGATGCGTCTACTTATTATTCACCGTTGGCCGGTCTCGGTACTTTAATACGTGAAGGCGGCCCTTTTCCGTATGAGGTTATTAAAGCGGATGCAAAAGGTAATGTTGATGGATTCTGGACTGGTGGAAAATCTTATGATCAAACCATATCCACTCCGATACAAGTGAGCTTCAAAACTGCTGCCATTACCATTAATCCTAAATCCTGCGCCCGTTCTGTGACCTTCGTACTGGCCATTGCTGATATTTGCTCTGTAACACCGAGCGCAACAGCTACAGATGCACAAGTGCTCTATTGGTCGCCTATTCCCAATTTTACCGGAGTACCCGGACAACCCTTTGGCGCACCGGCCGCCAACCCTACGAGTACAAACCTGCCTGGTGGCATTCCTGCTGGCCCAGCTTTTTCTCTATATGACGGCTATGCCGATGCCGCTCACACGATTGCGGGAGATGGCTGGGGTTCACCAGCCACGTTAAAAGTGGTTAGAAACACGACAGGGACTCCGGCCACCCTGACTACGGCGGCCGTTGTAGCCAATCCACTTCCGACAGGCTGTGCAGGCAATGGCGGATTGGGCGATGACGTGTATATTTATCCCTCTGCGGCACAGATTAATGCCGAGTTGCCAATATGGTCAGGTACCCAGCAAACCGGCACTAACTATTGGAAATAGCAGGCTGCTAGTGACCGTATAGGTTATGCCAGTTGTTCTTTAAATTATCTACGGCGACGCTCATCGTCGTAGATTTTTATTATCAAGAAATGGGATAATATAAAGATGGTCTTCCAGGCAAGGTTAACCCCTATCATACACAGCCTTGTTCGATGACAAAAAACAATGAACAACTCGATATTTCATTTGCCTTAATTAAATAACGTACTTAGGATGCCGCATGTTGAGCCCAGCAAGCTTTAAAAAATCAGCCATGTACATATTGACTATCAATATGTTTGCTATTGATCAGTTCGTTTTTGCTGACACACGATTACAAATACCCGTTATTGCGGAAAACACCCAAGTCTATAATGCCCTAGTGATTTGGCACGGCTGTACTGATCCCGCCACAGGTGCAAAGGGTACCCCGGTATTTGGGCAAAGCTTGGTATTTCCAGACGGTGTCGATTCTACTCTAACTGTGGGAGGCATAGCTTCTAAGCAGCCACTTACTGCTTTTGTACAGAACTGGGAAAATATTAACCAGAAGATTCAGAGTAACGATATTTTTACCTCAGAAGCCGAGAAAACAGATCCGTTGGGAAATGTGGTTGGATTCTGGGGAGGCTGAGGTAAACTACCGGGAACTTATACCGGTCTCAATCCGTTTGTAACCGGCGCCGTTCTTATTGAGCCTAGCTCTTGTGCCAAAAACGTGACTTTCGTGCTTGCGGCTGCCGATGTTTGTAAAGTTACCCAGGTCAGTGGATTTAATACCGAAACTGTTAACCTGTGGACACCGGCTGTGGGTTCGAATTTCGATGGTACGCCAAGTATTAATGATGGATACGACTCACCTGCTACGCTGAGAATAGCCAGAAACCTAGTGACCAACCCTCTTCCAGCCTCATGCGGCACAGGTGTGGATATAGTTGTTACTCCATCGGCTAACCAGATTAATCGTGATATGCCGGTCTTTTTAAACGGCAAACAAGCATGGCCTTTGCCATAAATAGTCGAAATGATAATCCGCTCCTCTGTTAAATTCTTACTGATCAGCTTATCTCTGCTAATACCCGAGCTACTGTTAGCTGCAAAGGTGAGCAGCAATCCCGGGGAGTCGAACATTCGACTAGTGATGACCCAGGATGCCGGAGCAGAACTGCAACTGGAGGTTAGGCAGGCATCGATGAGACTGGTGCTTGACGGTATCGCAAGTAAAATAGGGCTGCGCATAAACTATTCAGTTTTGCCTGATGGGTTGGTGACAGCGACTTGCGTGGGTTCGACAGTAAAACAGGTGCTGGAGTGTCTACTGGTTGGTAAAGCCGATCTTATTTTTCGGTATTCAGAGACACCTACTAAAACTAAACAGCAAGCTCAGCCATTAGAAGCTTGGGTGCTGGGTGCGAAATTTGGTTTAGATCAGGCTAATTCCATTGCCTGTTCATCGACAGAAACTCAGGCAGGGAACACAAAAAATGACCTGGAGCCTGACGAAACCGATGCGTTGCTGAAAAGAACTATCGCTATAACCCCTGAGGAACGGGCGGAGGCTATAGGGCGTTTGATGGCGGGTGGGCGCAAAGGAGATATAGCTGTCAGAAAAGCGCTGGAAAATGCACTGACAGACCCGGATGCGAGGGTTAGGGTTCGGGCTATTTCCAGTTTAGCGCACCGCGAAGGAGCAGGTGCGGTCGATGCATTGCATGAGGCGCTGCATGATAGCGATGCATCGGTACGGATAACGGCGGTTGATAACGCAGGCAACGATGTGGCGATGCTTCAGCAAGCGCTTACGGACAACGATGCAACAGTGCGGCAGTTGGCCGGAATTAGGCTGGAGCCACTCTTGAAAACAGGTCTTGCCCAGTGATTATGCAAGGCAGAATTCAGTAGTGTTTATTTTTCTTTAGTACGTTAGTCGTACGAGGTTGACGATGGAATTATTTTTTTTTAAAAGAGTTATTGTAGCTTTATCAATCCTTCTTGCCGTAGGTCATGCCAACGTCACGTTAGCCCATAGTGCCGGGGGTGCAATAGATGCCGCTGGCACAAATGCAAATGCAACTGATCTTGCTGCAGTGACTTGTTATGATGACGGCGATGGCCCTGCTGCTTATCTATTTGTTCAAATTCAAGATCAGTCCGCTCCGCTTCAGGGATTATTGATGAGTATTCATATTCAGAAGGGACTGCAAATGACTACCAGCACCGATGCTGTTTCTGGTGATGCAACCGCCAGTCCTGGCGCTACCCTTAATGGAGGCAATGGCATATATTATATTTCAGCCACCAAAACCGCAGCTGGCACAAGAATATTTACAGTAACGTACCATTGCATGACCAGCGGCAATGCTCATACCGGTACTGATATTGCCCTTTACCAAGCCCAATAATGGCTGACCTGGACAATTCTCTATCAATGAATCACCGTATATCTATTTTACTTAGTGCCGTTCTGACGCTTACCCCGTTGCCAACCCTATTTGCTGCCGAGATGGGCAGCAAAGCGCCTGATTGCGAATTAACCTCAATCAAGGAGACACAAAACTATCACTTACAGCATTTTCACGGGCAAGTTATTTATGTGGATTTCTGGTCTTCATGGTGCCCCCCTTGTGCAAAATCCTTTCCATTTCTGAACGAGCTGGAGCATGATTTAAAAGACAAGGGCTTGCAAGTGATAGGCGTTAATCTGGATCAGGCACCGGAAGATGCCAAGACGTTTCTTACCAAGTATCCGGCCAATTTTACCGTGGTGGCTGATGCAAACGGAAAGTGCGCTATGAATTTTGATGTCAAAGCTATGCCTGCGTCCTATCTGATTGATCGCAACGGAGTCATACGTCATGTACATTTGGGTTTTCGCCCTGGAGAGGCTAAGGAGCTTAAAATTCTAGCAGAGCAGTTGCTGGCAGAGCAGGCTGAACAGAAATAGCGTATGAAAGTAATACTATTATTTGCTTTAGGCTTGCTGGTTTCAGGTTGCACCCCGGTGGCGCCCTGGCAGCGAGGCAAGCTTGCCTCACCACAGATGGCACTGGATCCTTACCCCGAGCAGAATCTATTTCAGGCGCATATATACAGCAGTCGCGAGTCTGCCAAAGGTAGCGGTTCCGCTGGAGGCGGCGGCTGTGGCTGTAATTAAATTGAAATCAAACAAACTTTGCACCAAAATCCTTGCTAAGTCGTTGCTTAAGGCCACGTGCAAACATTTGTCTAACGTCAAGTTGCAGCCTGAAAAAACCAAGAATACCTCATTGCAGGCACTGACAGTCGCCGCTTTAGCTTTGCCGGGTTTGATGCCTGCACCTGTTCAAGCTGCGGAGGAAGAAGCTAGCTTACTCTATGGCTATTACGAGGAAAGTAACCGCAATCTTGCCGGTGTGAAAAGCAGATTCAACCCTATTGCTGTGGACAGTCTTCTGGGTAGTTCTAAAATAAACCTATCCGACCGACTAAAGCTTGCCTTCAAATATACCCAGGATACCTGGAGCGGCGCCACACCGATTGCTACTGCACCGCTATCTTTTGGGGGAAATAGGGCAGTCGGCGTGATCTCCGGGGCAACGCCTTATTTACAAAATAATAATGTCAAATTTGACAAGCAATTAAACCCGCTTAAGCTGGATCCCTTAACCAATAGCTATATTAAGGACACCCAATTAGTACATACCATCTCTGCCGCTTCACTTGAAACTCGCAATCAGGGTGATTTCAAGTTAGGTTACGAGTGGGATCAAGCCGCTCTCGATGCAGGAGGGGGAATTTCCCTGGAAAATGACTATGAATCGCGGTTTGGTAACCTAGGCGGGCGCTGGGATTTTAACCAGAAGCTTACCCGCTTGAACTTGGGGTTAAGCTACACCAACAGCAAAACCCATGCCACGCTTGATCACGACGCCACGCCCTATATCTGGAATACCAGTGGCGGTTTTGAAGCCCGCAATATCATTTCTAACACTAGTCAGATCACCAAAACAGGAGGAAACACCTTCCTACAAGGCAGTCGACAGGATATGGAAACCAGTCTTGGTTTGACCCAGGTGCTGAGCGAGAATGCACTGATCGAGGCTGGCTTTGGCTATACCAGCAGCACCGGGTACATGGCAAATCCCTATAAGACCGTGGAGACCGTGTTTATTACCCCCGGACAAACCGGTGCGGTATTAAGCGGACAGACAATCGGCTTACTTGAACAACGGCCCGATCAACGTGATCAATGGACCGAGAGTTTGCGCTATGTTCAACATATTGATGGCCTGGATGCATCGGTACATGTTGATTATCGGTTTTTCCACGATAACTGGGGAATCAATGCGCATACCCTCGAAGCCAATTGGATTCAGCCTGTGGGCAATGGCTGGTCGATCACACCGAAGGTGCGCTATTATTCACAGTCTGCTGCCTCTTTCTACACTCCCTATCTGGTATCCAACCAAGGTCTTACTCAAAATGCTGTGGATGCAAATGGACGGCCTATTCTGGTTTCAGCTGACAGTCCGAATAATGGGCAGGTTTATTTTCGAGATGCGGATTACAATCTCGTTGATGCAAAAGGAAAGATCGTCAATGAAGCAGTCGTTAATCCGATCAACAAGACTGTTCCGTTCGACAGTAGCAAGCTCCCTGCGAATTATTCCAGCGATCAGCGTCTTTCTGGATTCGGCGCTTTAAGCGGAGGTGTGACGATAGCTAAGAAATTCGCCAAAGGGATCAGTTTTGAAGTCAGCGCTGAATACTATACCCACGCAGGCTCACTGAAACTAGGCGGGGGTGGGGAGGGAGCTTATGCGGATTACAGCTCTTATATGGTTAATGGCGTTATGAAGGTTGATTTATCCGCGCTGTCCCAGTCGGGCAGTGGGCATGGCAGTCATGGTCATCACCACAGCGGTCACGCACCGGCCGGCGTCATGTTTGATCACATGTTAGCCAATTCTGGCGATACCATGGTTGGCGCCCGTTATATGCGCGACACTCAGGGTGGCAACTTGTTACAGGGTTCGACTAAGGTCAGTGATCAAGCCATTGTAAAAAATGGCTGCGTCGGCAGCCCCTGCTTTGATACGCCGAGCGGGATGAACATGAATATGATCATGCTCGACCTGATGTATGCTCCCACCGATTGGTTAACACTGATGTTGATGCCTCAGTTCATTGACATGAACATGTCTTCAAGAGTGCTAGATGGCGCGCCAGCAGCAACTTTTGATCAGCAGGCTCTGATCAATCATCACACCTTACATGAGCACACCACAGCCGGGATCGGCGATACCGGAATGTATGCGATGGTCAAGCTGTTTGAAAAATCTGATCATCATATTCATGGAACCTTCGGTATCAGTGCACCGACTGGAGCTGTTGACCTAAAGTTTAGAGATACCCATCGACTAGACGTCGGCTTTCAGCATTATGGCATGCAGCTCGGTAGCGGTACTTGGGATCTCAAGCCGAGCGTCACGTATACAGGAAAGATGGACGAATATTCCTGGGGCGTTCAGCTTAATGGGACTAAACGTCTGATGAATAATAATCCATCGGGGTTTGCGTTGGGCGATGTATTTCAATCCACCGCTTGGGGTAGCTATAGCCTGTTAGATTGGTTATCGGCCTCGCTACGTGGTGTTTATACCGTACAGGGTACAATTCGGGATCAGTATAACGGAATATTTAATCAGCTAGGGCCGGTAGATTACACCTCCAATTATGGCGGACGTTATTGGGATGTTGGTTTTGGTCTTAACGCCTTTGTGCCAACCGGAGATCTGCAGGGTAATAATCTGAGTTTTGAGTGGCTACAGCCGATCAGTGATAACGTCAATGGCTATCAACTGCCACGTCAGGGCGCATTGTCTGCTACTTGGAGTTATGCATTTTGACTGGCGAAGACGTATTTGCTTGAATTGCTATCATTACTCCTTCAAGGTGATGGGGTCGCCGTGCGAGATACAGCTTTTTGCTGATACTGATGCTAATGCTAAACGGGTTGCAGACTTAGCCATCGCCGATGTTCACAGGCTCGAAGCGCTTTATTCCCGCTACCGTAGCGACAGCTTTCTTTCCGCAATTAATCGCGTGGCTGCCACAGGTGGTAGCATCAGGGTTGATGCTGAAACGGAGGGATTGTTGAATTATGCAGCGATTTGTTATCAACAAAGCGATGGCTTATTTGACATTAGTTCCGGCATTTTGCGTCGTGCCTGGCGCTTTGATCTGGGCAAGCTGCCTGATCAGGCTTATATTGAATCCTTACTCGATAAAGTCGGCTGGCATAAATTGCGCTGGATACCGCCAGTGCTTGAGTTTCCAATCCCAGGCATGGAGCTTGATTTCGGTGGCGTGGTTAAAGAATATGCAGTCGATCGGGCTGCGACCTTATGTTGGGAAGCGGGAGTTCGACATGGCGTAATAAATTTGGGCGGCGACATAAAAGTTATTGGCCCTCGTGCCGATGGCAGTCCGTGGCATGTCGGCATACGCCATCCCCGCAATAAAGGAGCCTTATTGCAAACCATTTTGTTGAGGGAAGGCGCTCTTGCCAGTAGCGGCGATTACGAGCGCTGCATTATCGTAGATGGGGTGCGTTACGGCCATGTCATCAATCCCAAGACGGGGTGGCCTGTCCGGCATCTGGCGGCGGTTAGCGTAATTGGCGATTTCTGTGTAGTGGCAGGCAGTGCTTCCACTATAGCCATGCTCAAGGAGGATAAGGGCCCATCCTGGCTGGAAAGTTTGGGACTACCCCATTTGTGGGTGAATGTGCAAAGTGACATGGGTGGAACCCTGGCAGGGGTAGCAGCCCGCGTCTAGGCATCGGATCAGTGGTTATTAAATATCTTTAGATTACACCTTACAAAAACATCAATCAGTCTGCAAAATATTTTGTACGAACTTAAATACATGAACAATATGGAGAAAACATGGCGAACAACCTTTTGAATGGCTTTGGTCGTGCAGGCCTTTATCTGACCGTTTTTCTGACGGGTGCATCGGTCATGGTAATCGAGCTACTGGGTACACGGATGATTGCCCCCTTTTACGGAGCCAGTCTTTATGTCTGGTCATCGTTAATTTCTGTAACAATGATTGCACTTGCCTTGGGTTATTTTGTTGGCGGTCGGTGGACCGACAAAACCAAACGCACAGGACTTTCGCTTATTATCGCCCTAGCGGCCATATTCACGCTGCTCATTCCGTGGACAACCCGATTTGTGTTATTGGCTAGCGATCCTTTGGGACTGCGAGCCGGCGCCTTTGTGAGTTCGCTCGTTTTGTTCGCGCCCAGCCTGACGATGCTGGGCATGGTTGGACCCTTTGCAATTAAACTTTCAACTTCGCGACTGGATGGGGTTGGCTCCAGCGTTGGTTCTATCTATGCTGTCAGCACGGTAGGCAGTGTAGTGGGTACCCTGGTTTTGGGTTTTTTTCTGTTTCCATTGGTAGGATCTCGCGAAATACTCGTCGGTCTTAGTATTTCTCTGCTTATATTGGCAATCATTGTCGCTATCTATGAACAAAAGTGGCTGGGGGTAACTGCTGCAATTTTGCCTAGCATTTTGTTGGGGATAATGGGGGGTTGCATGCTACCTATAGTGGTAGGCGAGGCATACGCTCATGCCAACAGTAAAAACTTTAATATCCTATCCGAACGCGAAAGTCTGTACGGCTGGGTGCGGGTGATAGAAGAGCCAGCTCGCGATTTGCGATTCCTTACATCTGATGCATCCATGATAGGCGCGGCTAGTATGTCTGACGGCAAAAGCCGATTAGGCTATCAGGAAATTGTGGGGTTAATACCCGCTTTGACACCCAAAATGTCCCGCGCCCTGATCATAGGCCTCGGCGCAGGTCATATGGCAAAGACCCTGCATGATCGCTATGGAATTGTCACAGACACATTGGAGATTGACCCGGCGGTTGCCGATGCCGCATCCGGCTATTTTGACTTTAAACCAACGGGTCTGGCCATAGTCGGGGATGCGCGCTATGAGATTGGCCATTTAAAAGGGCCTTATGATTTAATTATCCATGACTGCTTTACCGGAGGAACTGAACCGGCGCATCTATTAACCGTTGAGACATTAACACAATTGCGAGGACTGCTATCAAGTAACGGCATCCTTGCTCTCAATTTTGTGGCTTTTGCCAGCGACAAAAGCACAGCACTGTCATCAGTTTCACGAACCATTGAACAGGCATTTCCACACCAGTCCGTTTTTATTGCAGAGCCAGGCGAAGATTATAACGATTTCATATTTCTGGCATCCAGCAACCCCATAGACTTAGACTCCAAATCACTTTTTCCTGACCAAGTCGCCTGGTTAAAAAACAGGGTTTTCGCCGTAAACAAAACTCAAGGCGTTCTCCTTACCGATAATTTTAACCCGCTAGAGCATCAGCAGGTCGAAAAATCCGAACATTATAGGCATGTGCTCACTGACTGGTTTGGCGCAGATCTTTTGGTAAGATGAATATCGCAAAAAACCGCGACCTAATTGTTATATCTATCTCCATGTATTGAGCATCAGCGACTTTGAATCAGTCATTGAGCTTAACTTGAATTTCATACACGATTTAGAGCTATTTACAGTAAGAGTAAAACGGTTGTCGAGTCGGAAGCACATTTCCAAAATTTATTCAGCAATATTCACCGCCCCAAAGCGGCCAGTCGCCACCGTCTGCAAGTGGCGTGCGCCGTGATAAGGCGGCGCTTTACCAGTGGGTGAGAGGCCCACCCGGCTAAATCGCTCCGGCCGGAAGCAATTGGAGCAGTCATGGAGGTAACGAAGTGGCTGGAGCCTCCAATGTAAGGAGTCGCTCTAGGCGATCCAGCGAGTATGCAGGCCGTAACGTGAGTGAACGCTGAGCAAGCCTCGAAAAGGACATTGCACAGGCCGATCCGACAGCCATTTCGGAGAAGGCTGATACGGCTGGAGAAACGAGCGAAGAGTAGCTCCAGTCGCTGTGCCGGGGTAGTGGCGACAGCATGCATACAAGGGAAGCGCACGCAACACGGGAAGCCCCTTGGCGTGGTCAGCGATGACCAACCGGACGCCCGCGAGGGACAGGCCGGGCGCTTTGGGGTGGCGGAGAGGTTCGTAGTACCGGGGAAGCTGGGTAATGCCGGTGGAGGGAAGGGGCCTCAGTTCAAGATCAACGCAATAAGTGGAAAAGGACAGGAGATTGGGAAACCTATCAACTCCGATAAGAGTTCAGAAACTACAGATGGCGTTACACGCAAAAGCGAAGGGTGAAACCGGCTATCGTTTCTATGCGCTGTACGACAAGATTTACCGAGATGACATCTTGGCTCATGCCTATGCCTGTTGTCGCTCCAATAAGGGCGCACCGGGAGTGGATGGTCAGGATTTTGCGGACGTCGAGGCGTATGGTGTGGGTCGATGGCTTGGCGAACTGGCGCTTGCACTCAGAGAGGAGACGTATCGACCAGAACCTATTAGACGAGTGTTTATTCCGAAGCCAAATGGCAAGCTAAGGCCGTTAGGCATATCGACGTTACGAGATCGAGTCTGTATGACCGCAGCAATGCTGGTACTGGAACCGATTTTCGAAGCGGATCTGCCAGACGAGCAATACGCCTACCGCTCAGGGCGCAATGCGCAACAGGCGGTAGTCGAAGTGAAGGAACAATTGTATCGCGGTCATCCGGATGTCGTAGATGCCGACCTTGCTGATTACTTCGGGACTATTCCCCATGCCGAACTAATAAAGTCGGTAGCACGTCGGACAGTTGATCGACGTGTGCTGCATCTGATAACGATGTGGCTGGAATGTTCAGTGGAAGAAACCGATAAGCGAGGTCGAAAGACACGTACAACCGCAGCCAAAGATAATCGATGTGGTATTCCACAGGGATCACCCATCACTCCCCTTACATAAAAGATAACTTTCATCGGCCTGTGATGCATTATGCTTGATAGACGATTTTGTCGATGGTTGATTACCGGCTGATGCCCCAGTATGTTTTGGTATCGAATGTTTAATCGTAATTAAATCTTTTCCCACAATGACCTCTTTGACCAGAAGCCTCATGATCCGTTGGCGTTGAGCAATGTCGAGGCTATCGGCATTTGAGCGCAAGCGTCCCAAAAAAGCGGTGAGGGTTTCAGCTAGTCTTAAATAGGCCGCCCGGTCCGCCGTTTGGTTATTAATCGTCTGAAGTTCTGCC
>CANNKH010000074.1 GCA_947504985.1 Methylococcaceae bacterium
TCGCGGCATTTGTGGTAATCATCCTGTTGACCTCCGCGCTGGTTGTCCGACTTATCTATTTACAGATTGTCGGTCACGAACATTATGCGTCGATGGCAAAAAGCAATAGCGTAAAGATTGTGCCACTCGTGCCAACCCGTGGCATTATCTACGACCGACAAGGCAAAGTTCTGGCTGAAAATACGCCATCCTATAGCTTGGAACTTATCCCCGAACAAATTAGCAATATTGATGACACCTTGCAGAAACTACAAAAACTGCTGTCGATACCTGATGAAAAAATCGAACTTTATCAAAAGCAACGCAAGCGTCAAAAGCGCTTTACCAGTACACCGCTGTTGTTAAATATGAACGATGAAGAGCTGGCGAAATTTGCTGTCGTCAGACCTTATTTTCCAGGTGTCGATATTCATACCCAATTAGTTAGACATTATCCTTACGGCGATCTTGCGGCGCATGTTATAGGCTATGTCGGTCGCATTAATGAAACAGAGCTTAAGGAATTACCCGTCTCGGAATACCGTGGTAATACGCATATCGGTAAATTGGGAATAGAAAGCAGTTATGAAGTAGCGTTGCATGGTAAAACGGGTTATGCAGAAATAGAGACCAATGTACAGGCTCGCTCGCTGCATACCTTAAACGAAACCGATCCCGATCCAGGCGCCAATCTCTACTTAACCCTAGACATTGATTTGCAAAAGACGGCTTATGACGCATTGGAAAATTATAACGGCGCCGTCGTTGCTATCGACATTAAAACCGGTGGCGTACTGACTTTTGTCAGCCGCCCAGGATTTGACCCCAATCCATTTGTTGTCGGTATCAGTAATGATGCCTACAAGGCGTTGCAAATGTCTGATAATCAGCCACTTTATAATCGGGCGTTACGGGGGCTGTATCCACCCGGCTCCACTATCAAGCCATTTATTGCGTTGGCTGGTCTGGAATATGATGCCATCAACGCCCCGCAAAAACTGTTCTGCCCTGGCTATTACCAGTTACCCGGCGTCAGTCATAAATATCGCGACTGGCGGAAAGGAGGACATGGTTCGGTAAACCTAAATGAGGCCATCACTCAATCGTGTGACGTTTATTTTTACCGATTGGCGGGCACCTTGGGCATTGATCGCATCCACGAATTTTTAAAGAAATTTGGTTTTGGTGAAAAAACCGGTATTGATCTGGTGGGAGAAAAACCCGGATTATTGCCTTCGCGTGAATGGAAAAACGAGCAAAAAAATCGTGCCTGGTATCCAGGAGAAACTTTGATTACCGGAATTGGGCAAGGCTACCTTCAACTAACACCGCTGCAACTGGCGAGTGCGACAGCAAGCTTGGCGAATAAAGGTAATATTGTTACCCCTTTTCTGGTCGATAAAATTGTCGGCGCCCATGACACTAAACCCGGACCTGAAATTCATAAAGGGGTTATCCCGCTAAAATCCCAGAATATCGATGATATCATCGCCGCGATGGTTAATGTCGTGCACAGTGAGCGGGGCACAGCAAAAAGCATTGGTAGGTATATTAATTACCAAATTGCCGGTAAAACCGGAACCGCTCAGGTATTCAATATCAAGCAAAATGCCAAATATAACGAAAATGACATCGACTTTAAATTACGCGACCATGCCTTGTTCATTGCCTTTGCTCCCGCCAACGAGCCTAAAATTGCCGTTGCTGTGATTGCTGAAAATGGCGGTCATGGCGGTTCGGTTGCAGCGCCTATCGCCGCTAAAGTCATCAAGCAATATTTAAAGGATCACTTACAATCTCAACCATGAAAACTGAATCCCGTTCTGAACATTTTGATCCCCCCTCCATTATTGGCACCATCCTAAGAAGATTACATATCGACATCCCCCTGTTTATTGGCCTACTACTCACTTCTTTACTTAGTTTTATAATTTTATATAGCGCAGGCAGCCAGGACATGGCTATTTTGTTGCGTCAGGGCGCTCGAGTTGGCCTAGCCTTTTTTTTAATGACCGTATTGGCACACGTCAATCCTTACCAGTTTAAACGTTATTCAGCACTGCTTTTTGGCTTGGGTATTTTTTTACTGCTTGCCGTATTAATCATGGGACAAATAGGCAAAGGGGCGCAACGTTGGCTGGAGCTGGGCTTTTTTCGTTTCCAGCCCTCCGAAATGATAAAAATTACAACACCGATGATGATCGCCTGGTTTTTGGCGGAACACCCCTTGCCTCCCAAATTCCAACAACTGGCTATCGCCACCGTACTCATTTTAATCCCGACCTTATTAATTGCCATACAGCCTGATTTAGGCACGGCTTTATTGGTTGCCAGCTCTGGTGCCGGCGTATTATTTTTCGCCGGTCTATCTTGGCGCTTCATATTTGCGATTGCTGTCACACTGGCCTCATTAACGCCAATACTATGGCATCTTATGCGTGATTATCAGCGCGACCGCGTTCATACTTTTCTGAATCCCGAAGCCGACCCTTTAGGTCGCGGCTATCATATTATCCAATCAAAAATTGCGATTGGTTCCGGAGGCATTTACGGTAAGGGTTGGCTGGGCAGTACGCAATCAGAACTGGATTTTTTACCAGAAAGCTCTACTGATTTTATTTTTGCGGTATTTGCTGAAGAGTTTGGTTTATTCGGTTGCTTAGGACTACTGATTCTATATTTACTGATTATCGCCCGCTGTTTATATATCGCGTCTCAGGCACAGGATACTTACAGTCGATTATTGGCCAGTAGCCTAGCATTTACTTTTTTTGTCTATGTGTTCGTCAATATAGGCATGGTTATTGGCGTTCTACCTGTTGTAGGCGTGCCATTACCATTAATCAGCTATGGCGGCACCTCAATTGTTACCTTACTGGCAGGTTTCGGAATTTTAATGTCTATACACACGCATAAAAAACGCCTTTCACGCTAATGAAACTAACCCATATCAGCCCTTCTATGTTTCTGACTTGCGCTAGCCTCCTCATGCTCAGCTCCTGTACAACACCGCTCTCGCAACCAGAACCGCCAATCAATCGCTTTATAAAAAAAATGGTTGATATCCACCAGTTTCATGAAACTGAGCTGAACGAATTATTTAAAACGGTAGTTATAAAAGATGACATTATCAAAAAAATGACGACACCGGCGGAAGCCCTGCCCTGGTATCGTTATCGCAAGATTTTTATGACAGAAACACGTATCAATGACGGCGTAAAATTCTGGCACGAAAATGCCAAAAGCTTAGCGGAGGCACAGCGACGTTATGGCGTCCCGGCAGAAATTATCGTCGCCATCATCGGTGTCGAAACTCGCTACGGGCAACACACTGGCAAACATCGTGTGATAGACGCCTTATATACACTAGCTTTCGACTACCCGCCACGCCGTGCTTTTTTCCTGAATGAGTTGGAAAATTATTTGTTGTTATGCCGCGATGAACACATTAATCCACTTGAAATTACTGGCTCTTATGCCGGTGCTATGGGCATGCCGCAGTTTATGCCCAGCAGTTTTAGAAGCTATGCCGCTGATTTCGACAACGACGGCCGTCGTGACATTTGGCATAACAACGCCGATGTTATTGCCAGTATCGCCAATTATTTTGTCAAACATCATTGGCAGACTGGGCAAGCGATTGCGCTCCCTTTACAGGCAACAGGAGAAAAATACAAAACCGTCCTGAAGGACAACCTTAAGCCGGATTTAAGACTCGCTGAGTTAGAATCACTCAACTTAAAAATATCTGAGCCCTTGGCTTTAGATACAAAAGTAAAAATTCTTGCCTTAAAACAGCAAGAAGGTGAAGAACTCTGGGCGGTTTTAGACAATTTTTATTGCCTTACCCGATACAACCACAGTCCTTTATATGCCATGGCGGTTTATCAATTAAGCCAGGCTATTTTTAATAAAATGGTTTTAAATCAAAAGGGGGCTTTCCCATGAATAAACTCATATCAACAATCTCGCTTATTGTCCTATGCAGTTATTTTTCAAACCCAATACAAACGGCTGAAGCGGCCAAGCATAGCAATGCCAAACACGCCACGGCGAAAGCCCATAAACGCTCCGTTAGTTCCTCCAGACATCATGCTAGACATCGATCAAGACTTTCGCATCATATAGCACACCATCATGACGGCAAGCATGGCACCGCTTCATGGTATGGTCATGCGTTTCAAGGAAAACGCACTGCCAACGGTGAACGCTATGATATGTATGCCATGACCGCAGCGCATAACTCGCTACCACTCTCATCTTATGTTGAAGTCACCAATCTAAAAAACAAACGTAGTGTTATTGTTCGTATTAATGACAGGGGGCCATTTCACGGTAACCGCGTTATCGACTTATCCTACGCCGCAGCCAAAGAACTAGGTATTCAAAAAGCAGGAACAGGATCTATAGAAATCACACCGCTAGTGATTAATGATGCTATGTTTCAAGAAAATGACCCAAGCTAAATCGAGTTTCAACGCAATAGTACACTCGATATCCTGATGTTTTACCAAAAACACTAATAAGGTTTGTATAGGTGCGTTAATAATAAGCCCACGCTAAACTGGGCTTACATTAACTGCCCCAGTGCAAACGCGCCAGCATAGGTAAATCCGGCATAGAATAATGAAACGGCAGCACTGGCAAGCGTGTTAAGCAAGAGTACACGCTTAATAATATAAGTGACCAACGCATAATCCCACAGCAAAAGTAACCCTACAAGATAATAGCTAACGACATTCTCGCTGATAGTCAACCAGACCAACACCGGAATAATAAAGCATGACACCACGTTTGAGCAGAATAGAACCGCTGTTAAAACCTGAATAATGGCATATAGCGATTTATTAACATACAGAATGAACGCGATAAAGAATAGGGTTAATAAAGCTTCCAAACCAACTTCATAAAATGACTCTATCGGGTCATCAGTCATATTGGCTTGCACAAAGAACTCGATAATAAAGTAAAAAATCAGATTTTGTTTTAGAAAATCGATTGATCTTATCAACTCAAGTGGATTTGATTTGAACCAGCATAGCGGCAAATATTTTTTTAAAGTATCCATGGCTAATTTTTGAAGCAAATTTTTCTGAATCAACAACGCCCATGATTAATGAAACAAGCCTCCCTATGGAAAATCTTTGAGATCAGAGGATTGTTCGAAATTTGACGACTGCCCATTATAACTACTGAAATGATCATTCAAGGCCTGAACTAGCTCTTTAGCTTTTTCAGTTTTATTCGATAAACTGGCTCTGGTTTTTTTATTCCAGCCCGCGGGTTCAGTAGTTGGCAGAATCATACGCAAAAATGTCAGATTTTTTTCAAACATATCGGCCAGATTTTCCATTAAATGCAGTTCCTTTTGCCGAGCATTAAGCTTTTGCACAATTAACTTCGCCTGAATCCGGCTGATAATAAGGTGAGCGGGAACCATAACCGCAATTAATACGGCAAGTGCTATCGGACCAATTATTGGATCGATCAATAGCTCCAAAATCCCCATTTGTATTTCCGCAAAAATAGCGAGCGTTGCAATAAATGTCAACACAACTACCGTGGAAATATTAGAGCGGTCTTTCCACATAACGATGCCTTTTTTTACCTCAGACACCACAATATTTTCAATATCATGAATGCTTTTTTCCAGCGATTCCAGTACGCGGTATGAGCGATCATGCTCAACATTAGCTAGGCGTTGATCTATCTCGGCAAAATAGCCTGATGTAGATAGGTTCAGCGCGTTTTGTGGATTAGACAATACGATAAACTGACCGGTATTAATCCCTAATTCAGATAGCTTTCTTTGCCACAAGGAAATGATAGCATTGCTGTTAGTAATGTTCAGATTACTGGTTGATTCGTCAATCAGGTAAATGAATTTGTTAGTGTCCTGATGATTAATAATATGCTGGATTAATTCATTAACTAACGGTGATTCCTGTTCAAATGCGTCTGTAAACACCAGTACCAAATCAGAGTTTTCAATCGTGTGTTTTGTTAATAGTGAAATAACCGGTGTACTCTGAGATGCGATAATATTAGGTGCATCAATAAATAGCTTTCCTTTCAAACGCTCGCTCTGAACTGTTTTTAATTCTAGGTAAGCGTTGACGCGGCTACCTTCACCCTCTTGTTGTCGCTCAATTTTGCTGCTAATTTGATAAAACGGGTAACGGGGATCAACATCAAGCGCCGAACCCAGCAATGTCACCGAATTAGATTGGTTGCTATGCAGCAATACGGTAAATTTATGACTGGAAGCCTGAATACCGGAAAGTAGTTGTTCAGAACCCAGATAGCTGTTGATAAATCTGGACTTGGCGGTAGAGTTACCACCAATCAAGCTGACGACAGGCCACCATGAATATTTACAGGCCGTTGTTTCATCAACTTGAATAAGCCCAAGATCGTATTCAATTTGATCAAGCTCTTGGAACAACTTTGATGCTTTCAACAACACCGGATTATCATTGGCAAATTGTTTTTCAAGATTGAGCAGATATTTGCTTGCTGTCTTTTCAGTCATCAGATTAATCCCGTGTTATTAATTTTTATAGGCATTTTGACGGCGAAGTATACACCCAGAATAGCGGAATAATGCAACAATCAAGATGATCTGGTAAGGCATTACGATTGTGTTTAAGCGTTGGCGAAAGCTTATTTGTTTGCCTAAAAACCTTACTACCTAACAACCTATGAATGTCGTTAAATAGGTTACTGTAGTGGGAATTAAGGCGACCAATTAAGGCGGGACAGTTTAAGGTTAAGCCGCTGGCTGAGCGGAGTCGAAGTGAGCAACTGGCTTCGAATCCGCTCAGCCAGCGCTCGCTTTGATGCAACTTGTCCCGCCTTAAATTGCTAACCGGAATTAATACCTTCACTTAGCACTTTTGGCTGTTTTGCTAGTCTGCCAATTAAAGTGGTATTAGGTTAAGCGCTGATATCGGCTAATTACATCAGTAATGCAATAACGAATGAATTTCGTAATCTTGCAATTTTTTCCTGCCTTCAAGCCTATCCAGTTCAACCACAAAAGCACAAGCTTCTACAGTTGCACCCAGTTTTTCTATGAGTTCACAGCTTGCTTTTGCGGTGCCGCCAGTAGCCAGCAAATCGTCGATTAATAAAACGCGGTCGTCACTATCGACGGAATCAATATGTATTTCAAGCATCGCCGAACCATACTCAAGATCGTATGACACACTTTGTACGTCGTATGGCAGCTTACCTGGCTTTCTCAACGGGATGAATGGTAAGCCTAATTCCCATGCGATTAATGAACCAAAAATAAATCCACGCGCTTCCATGCCAGCGACAGCGGTAATGTCACGTCCAAGAAAAGGATGTAGTAACTGATGAACGGTTAGTCTTAACGCAGCAGGATCTTTTACCAACGGCGTAATATCCTTGAAAATAATACCGGGCTTAGGGAAATCGGGTATGTCGCGGATTTTATTCTTTAGTCTGTGCATAATAGTTGTGCTCTCAATGGATTAAGATAATGAATAAGTACAACACACTCAGCAATATAATGACTACCTGTCCGTTAAAGTCATGGCAACCACTCAGGCGACAACACACAACGCCGTTGTTGTATCCATTCCTAAGCTGGATCAAGCCCAAAATTGCTCAATCTTGTCGATAATCCCCTGTGTATCCAGCCCGCAAAGGCTAAGTAGTTCCTCGCGAGTGCCCTGCTCTACAAAGCAATCCGGTAAGCCGATGTTAAGTACTGGCATTAATAGGCGCTGCGCTTGCAGGAACAAGTTGACGGCACTGCCAGCGCCTCCGGAAAGTACATTTTCTTCAATAGTAATAAAACCGTCATGGGTTTTTGCCAGCTCTAACAGCAGTGCTTCATCGAGCGGCTTGATAAAGCGCATGTTGACGACAGTGGCATTAAGGCGTTTGCCTGCGGCCATTGCCGGCGTAACCATGCTGCCCCAGGCAAGTAGAGCTAGTCTACTACCGTGATGGCGGATTTGTGCTTTGCCGATGTCTAGTGGGGTCAAGTTGGGGTCTACGGTAACGCCGGGGCCTTTGCCGCGTGGGTAGCGCACGGTGGCAGGTCCGGGGTACAGGAAACCGGTGGTTAGCATTTGCCGACATTCGTTTTCGTCGGCGGGCGCCATAATCAGCATGTTGGGGATGCAGGCCAAGTAGCTGTAATCAAAGCTACCCGCGTGGGTGGGGCCGTCTGGACCCACTAGGCCGGCGCGGTCTAGGGCAAATAAGACGTCTAGGTTTTGCAGGGCGACATCATGGATGAGTTGGTCGTAGCCGCGTTGCAGGAAAGTTGAATAGATGGCAACGACGGGTTTGGCACCTTGACAGGCTTGTCCGGCGGCTAGAGTGACGGCATGTTGTTCGGCGATGGCAACATCAAAGTAGCGTTTGGGAAAGCATTGCGAGAACTTCACTAATCCTGAGCCTTCTCGCATGGCGGGGGTGATGCCTAGCAAACGTTCGTCTTGTTCGGCCATATCGCATAACCAGTTACCGAAGACTTCGGTGTAGGTCGGATGTGGCGAAAGCGCGGCTTTGGGCAGACATTCTTGGCTAGGATCGAAGGCAGGGACACCGTGATAGGCAAGTGGATCTTGTTCCGCTGGCGCGTAACCTTTGCCTTTTTTGGTGACGATGTGCAAAAAGCGTGGGCCGGTGATGTGTTTGAGGTTTTCTAGGGTGGCGACGAGGACGTCAATATCATGGCCGTCAATGGGACCGATGTAGTTAAAGCCGAGTTCTTCGAATAAAGTACCGGGGATAACCATGCCTTTGATGTGTTCTTCGGTGCGTCGCGCTAATTCCCAGACGGTGGGCATTTTGCTTAGTGCTTTTTTGCTTTCTTCGCGCATTGACGAATATAAACGGCTGGACAGGATTTTCGATAGGTAGTTATTCATCGCACCGACGTTGGGCGATATCGACATATCGTTGTCATTTAGGATGACAAGCAAGTTAGCATCGATGGCGCCCGCATGGTTCATGGCTTCGAAGGCCATGCCGCCGGTGATGCTGCCGTCACCAATAATGGCGACCATTTGTTTGTCTTCGCCTTTCAGCGAGGAGGCTATCGCCATGCCCAACGCAGCACTGATTGAGGTGCTGGAGTGACCAACACCGAAGGCATCATATTCACTTTCGAAGCGTGACGGGAAGGCACAAATGCCGTCCCGCGTGCGTATGGTCGTCATACGCTCTTTTCGACCGGTTAAAATCTTGTGCGGATAGGCCTGATGACCGACATCCCAAACCAACTGGTCGGTTGGGGTATCAAAGACATAATGTAAGGCAATGGTGAGTTCGACGGTTCCCAATCCGGCTGAAAAATGACCGCCAGAAATGCTAACCGAATGGGTTAGAAACTCGCGTAATTCTTTAGCTAATGGCTTAAGTAGCTCTTTAGGGAGTTTTCTGACATCAGCAGGGCTGTGGATGTCGTTGAGGAGCGGGTAGTTGTCTGATGTGTTCATATTAATAAAGGGGTTCGCGGTAGAACAACAGGATAAGACCAATCTGAAACAAAGCCGCAACAGAGAGGAAACCGGCAATGTCTTTACCGGGACGATCAAGTTTTAATTCCAACCAGCGGCCACAAGCCAGTATGAGTGAAAATACACCCATTAAAGTGTGTCCGACCTGAATGAGAAATGCACTTTTAGCTTGAAAACCAACATGAGAATGTGTCAATAGCATTAAACCGCCAAATGCCGCCAGTATCGGAAAGAAATAGGGCAATCGACTATTTTGATTACGAGGAAGCCTGGCAATCAGTTCGATCAGCCCCAGCACGAATACTAATAAGGTAGCGATACGGTGTTGCAGCACTTCACCATTATTAAAGGTGCTTTCCCAAAAACCGATAGGACCTAGCGGCCAAGTTTCTGCGTCACTGCGAAAAAACAGAAAGATACCCAAAGCAACAAAACCTATCGGCCAGTAGCGTGTTGTATAAGCAAGATAACGTTCAAATACGGCAAAGGCAGGAGGCAGTCTTTTTACATAAGACAGCATCGCAAAAAAGCTCATTGTGGCCAGAAAAATACCAGAAATATTATGGTTATAATCCGACCAAGCCGTAGCGGCTTCTGAAGGTATCTGACCAATAATGGCAACCCGCCCCGCTTCCCCTGCGATTAATGCCTGATGCGTAGGCGAAGCGGTTCTTGGGACTCGCGGAGTGAACATTTCGATGACCTCCTGCCAGCTTGCAGTTAGATTAGGAATATCTATTGAAGGCGGCTGGGAAGCCAGACTTGCAGCAGTAAATAGTAAGGTAATCAAAACAAAGGCTTCTGCTTCGATATAGTAAGGTAAGCGATAGGTCAACGTGTGATCGTTACGAGTGATTAGGTAATTGCGTACCGCTGATTTATTTAGCCAAGCAAGGCTTAACGCCAAGCCCAGCAGAATAATTTTGACCATTAGCAAATTACCGTAACCCGTACCGATAAAACCGTTCCAACTATCGATATATTGCAACGCCATTGGTAAACCTGTCATTAAGATGACACCAACAGAAGCTATACCGAACAACGAAAACCTTTTCAACAATAGCGGCCATAAATCGTCAGGAATCTGATGCTTGCTACGCATCAGCCAGACATTGACCAAATGAAACACACCGCCAACCCAAGCAGCTGCTCCCAGCTGATGAATAACCGTTAAACCCATCAACAAATAAGGGTTGTCAAATCGCCCAGCGGCATGAACTAGCCAAGCACCGGAAATAAGCATCGGTACAGCCACCCAACCAGCAGTTTGCCAGTATTGTCTGGAATACGGATTTTTACGCAATACCCAATAACAGTAGCTTGCAAGCACCCCGGTCAATAGTGCACGGACAATTCCGCCAATAAACTGTGTAGTCTCAGCAAATTCAGGAAATGGCCATTTATCAAGTACGGCAGTCATCAGCCAGATTTTTAAGACAATCTTGAACAATTGCGCCCCGATTAACGCAAAACTGCCCAAATACATTATCTTGACTGTCTTATCCAATAACAAGGTTGGGTAACCCGTGTCACGTTGCCAAGGGCGCAAAACAAACAATCCCCAGAATAGGCTGCCAATAGAGAATGCAAAACAAATTAGCGCGAAGCCACCAATCAGAGAGTCAAGAAAATCAGCAATACCGGCCATGATTAAAACCTATGGAACAACCGTAAAATGAATAACGTCTTCGGTTAAATGACCGTCAGCGGCGAACACTTTGAGTTTGAGCGCATAATCACCGGATGCTAACGCCGGAATGGCAATCATCATCTGACCTTGCTTGTCACCTTGCGCCGTTTCTAAAGGCGTAAGCTGATCGCCTTTGCTAACCAAAAACACTTGTGATAAGCCTAGCTCTATTTTTGAATTAAAACTCAAGCTAACTTTATCGGCTTGATTGGCGTGAATCGGTGCAATTTTTAAAGAGTAATCGGTCACCACAGCATGGGCGTAAACGCTAGGTTGATAACAAAACAACAGCACCAAGTTTAAATAGGGGAGCAACTTCATGTCAGCCTCTTTTTTTACCTTTCAACGCATGACCGGCAAGATTTTTACCCAAATCCCAGATAGA